>NZ_JBLVQN010000058.1:0-38495 GCF_058323225.1 Neobacillus sp. PVCKKU3 | reverse complement strand
TCCTGAAAGATGATCAGGTTGATAGGTCAGAGGTGGAAGCGCGGTGACGTGTGGAGCTGACTGATACTAATCGATCGAGGACTTAACCAAAATCCAAAAGCGAACTCGTTCTTATATACTTCTTCTGCATTATCTAGTTTTGAGGGAATGAATCCTCTTTAATTATTAATTATTATTGAATTTAATATGCGGGTGTGGCGGAATCGGCAGACGCGCTAGATTCAGGTTCTAGTGGTAGTAATACCGTATGGGTTCAAGTCCCTTCACCCGCATCAAAGAGATCAAAATGCGGAAGTAGTTCAGTGGTAGAACACCACCTTGCCAAGGTGGGGGTCGCGGGTTCGAATCCCGTCTTCCGCTCCAAACGTGCCGGGGTGGCGGAACTGGCAGACGCACAGGACTTAAAATCCTGCGGTAGGTGACTACCGTACCGGTTCGATTCCGGTCCTCGGCACCATTATTTCTCTAACGGGAAATAGCTTTAGCTTGATTGAGTACTACGTTCAGGACGAAGGGTCGCTCACTTAAGATTCTGTTTTCCTGATTATTATATGTATGGGGCCTTAGCTCAGCTGGGAGAGCGCCTGCTTTGCACGCAGGAGGTCAGCGGTTCGATCCCGCTAGGCTCCACCATTTTTATATTATACTTTTGGCGGTGTAGCTCAGCTGGCTAGAGCGTACGGTTCATACCCGTAAGGTCGGGGGTTCGATCCCCTCCGCCGCTATTATTTTTTTGCAATTATATAATGGAGGGGTAGCGAAGTGGCTAAACGCGGCGGACTGTAAATCCGCTCCCTCAGGGTTCGGCGGTTCGAATCCGTCCCCCTCCACCATTTATAGGGGCATAGTTTAAAGGTAGAACTAAGGTCTCCAAAACCTTCAGTGTGGGTTCGATTCCTACTGCCCCTGTTTCAATTACATTATGGGCCTATAGCTCAGCTGGTTAGAGCGCACGCCTGATAAGCGTGAGGTCGATGGTTCAAGTCCATTTAGGCCCACTCTAATAGAATAACTGTTTAAAACCGAGTCGATATGACTCGGTTTTTTTATTTGATTTTACCCGTTTTGGATAGCATAAAGGAAAAGAGTTTTGGAGGAAGACATTATGCCTGAACTGCCGGAAATGGAAAACTATAAGATCCTTTTAAGCCAAATGATTGCAGGTAAAACCATTACCGATGTCCAAGTTAACCGAGAAAAATCAATAAATGTGAATCCCGAACTTTTTAAAAGGACCGTACTTAATCAAAAAGTTACCACCATCAATAGAAGGGGGAAACATCTTCTTTTTCACCTCCAAAATGGGCAGGTTCTGTTATTGCATCTAATGCTTGGGGGATGGATGTTTTTTGGA
Source organism: Neobacillus sp. PVCKKU3 (assembly GCF_058323225.1). NCBI lineage: Bacteria > Bacillati > Bacillota > Bacilli > Caryophanales > Bacillaceae > Neobacillus > Neobacillus sp. PVCKKU3. The sequence continues at coordinate 37,141 of NZ_JBLVQN010000058.1, read as the reverse complement.
CAGGAAGCAGATAAACCTAAACGAACGATACAGGTTCAGCTTTCTTTCGGAAATGAACATTTATACTTTATTGGTCTGCGTCTGGGATATCTTCATTTATATTCCCAACAGGAAGCAGAAGAAAAACTATCCCATCTAGGGCCGGAACCACTGAACAGCAGTTTTACATTGGATGAATTTATTAAGCGAATTAGCAGCAAGCATGGCCGTTTGAAGACCACACTTTTGGATCAGGAGTTTATTGCAGGAATTGGCAATTGCTATTCTGCTGAAATCTGCTTTGATGCAGAAATTTTACCAACCAAAGACATTTATGACATTAATCCACCTAGCCGTTCTCAATTGTTTCAATCGATGAAAAAAATTCTCCAAGTGGCCATTCAAAATGGAGGTTACATGGAAAATCCGATTTTCAAGGGTGATAAAAAAACGGGCGGTTTTAATCCACTATGCCAAGTATACGATCGCGAGGGAGAGAAATGTCGACGTTGCGGGGCAACAATTAAAATGGAAACAATCTCTTCCCGAAAAACTTTTTATTGTCCAGATTGCCAAAAGTAGTACTGTATCCTGCCGATTTCCGGTGGGATTTTTTATTAAAAGAAAAAATTAGCCAATTTGTCAAAATTATTGTTTCCGAATTTGTTTAAATGTACTATACTATATACAAATAAGTATAGCACATTTAAATATATATAACATATTTATTGTGAATAAGGTGGTGCTAATGATTAAACTCACCAAGCGTCAGGATGAAATTCTGCAGATTGTAAAGGAAAATGGCCCGATAACCGGTAAAGAAATTGCAGAGAAGCTTTCTGTTACTAGAGCGGCACTAAGACCGGACCTTGCAATCTTGACCATGTCTGGCAGTCTGGATGCCAGACCGCGTGTAGGCTATTTTTTTAATGACAAATTAGAAGTAAAACGGCAGGCGAAGAAGTTTATTCATCAAAAGGTATCCGATTTTAAGGCACATCCAATCGTGGTTGAAAAATCAACTTCTGTTTATAATGCGATTGTCCAGTTATTCCTCGAGGATGTTGGAACGCTTTATGCGGTGGATACAGAAGGAAATTTGGCAGGAGTGATTTCCCGAAAGGATTTGCTCAGGGCTGCACTTGGGAACAAAAATCTGCAGGAATTGCCCGTAAGTGTCATTATGACAAGAATGCCTAATATTATCACGATTAATTCAGAGGAAACCTTGCTCGAAGCGGCCAAAAAAATGATTAATTTTCATATTGACTCTTTACCGGTAGTAAAGGAAGTCAATCATAAAAATAATACATATTTGTTGTTAGGGAGAATTACCAAAACGACAATAACAAAGGCCTATTTAGAATTTATGGAAGAAAAATAGATTAAGGGGAGTTGCTGCGATTTTGGTACAAAAGGAAGTTGTCTACGTAGTATCTGACTCGGTTGGTGAAACAGCTGAGCTCGTTGTAAAAGCGGTGGCAACACAGTTTAATGGCGGGCAAGTAGAAATTCGCCGAAACTCATATGTAGACGACATTGAAGACATTGAAGATGTGATTATTTTGGCAAGAAAGGACCATTCCATCATTGCCTATACCATCGTTATTCCGGAATTAAAAGATTATTTAGATAAGCGTGCCATGGAAGAGGGGATAATGGCAGTGGACCTCCTCAACCCATTAATGAATGCATTTGCAACAAGGTTTAATAAACAGCCCCACCGCCAGCCTGGCCTAATGAGAAAATTAGACGAAGAATATTTCCGCAAAATCGAGGCGATTGAATTTGCCGTGAAATATGATGATGGGCGGGACCCAAGAGGCATTATGAAGGCCGATATTGTTTTAATCGGTGTGTCCCGGACTTCAAAAACGCCGCTGTCCATGTACCTTGCCCATAAGCGTTTTAAAGTGGCCAATGTGCCGTTAGTTCCAGAAGTGCCTCCGCCAGATGAACTTTTTAAAATACCGAGAAAAAATTGTATCGGTTTAATTATTTCACCAGATAAATTAAACGAAATTCGGACTGAGCGCCTAAAAGCACTTGGGCTGGGCTCAAAGGCGAATTATGCAAGCTTCCAGAGAATTCTTGACGAACTAGATTATGCCGAAAAAATTATGAAACGCGTAGGCTGTCCAATCATAAATGTTTCGAATAAAGCGATTGAAGAAACTGCAGGATTAATTTTAGACGTTTTGAAAAAAGAGAGGAGCTTTTAAATCATGGGAAAATTCGTTTATTTATTTCATGAAGGCCATGGCAACATGCGGGATTTACTTGGGGGAAAGGGAGCGAATCTAGCAGAAATGACAAGAATCGGCCTGCCGGTTCCTTATGGTTTTACCATTACAACGCAAGCTTGTAATGCTTACTATGAATCTGATAAAACCATTCCAGCTTTAGTAGAATCACAGACATTAGAGGCGTTAAGACTTTTGGAAGAAAAAATGGACAAAAAACTCGGTGACCCGCAGAATCCTTTACTTGTTTCTGTTCGATCCGGTTCAGTTTTTTCTATGCCTGGGATGATGGATACCATTTTAAATCTGGGGATGAATGACGAAACTGTTGTGGGTTTGGCAGCATTAACGAATAATCCACGATTTGCTTACGACTCTTATCGCCGTTTCATTCAAATGTTCAGCAACGTGGTCCTTGAAATTGATACGTATTATTTTGAACAATATTTAGAAGAGACACGCGAACACAAGGGGTATACCTCTGACCCTGATATGACTGCTGAAGACTGGAAGGAAGTCATTGTTGGCTATAAGGAAATTGTCAAAAAGCATACACGTAAGGACTTCCCGCAAAATCCGAAAGAGCAGCTTTTCCTTGCCATTAATGCGGTATTCAATTCTTGGAATAATCAACGGGCGATTGTTTACCGTCGCTTAAATAAAATCCCGGATCATCTTGGAACGGCCGTTAATATCCAAAGCATGGTGTTTGGTAATATGGGTAACGACTCAGGTACAGGTGTTGCATTTACAAGAAATCCTTCCACCGGTGAGCATGTGCTTTATGGGGAATACTTAATAAACGCTCAAGGTGAAGATGTTGTTGCCGGTATCCGCACACCGCAGCCAATTGCTACCCTTAAGGACGAAATGCCAGGCGTTTACCAGCAGTTTTCGGACACATGCCATCGCCTTGAGCAGCATTACAAGGAAATGCAGGACATTGAATTTACAGTGGAACGCGGGAAGCTGTTCATCCTTCAAACACGGAACGGAAAACGTACCGCCCAAGCGGCTATCCGCATAGCGGTTGAGATGGTGGAGGAAGGAATTATCGATAAAAAGACAGCGCTGCTTCGTGTTGATCCTGACCAATTAAACCAACTGCTGCACCGCCGAATCGATGACAAAGCTGAAAGAAGAATATTAGCTAAAGGCTTGCCGGCATCACCAGGCGCTGCTACCGGCCGGGTTGTTTTTGATGCTGATGAAGCGGAGCAATTAGGAAATGAAGGTAAAAAAGTTATCCTTGTTTCTCCTGAAACCACTCCCGATGATATTCATGGCATGGTTGCTTCCCAAGCGATTTTAACTAGCCGCGGTGGAATGACAAGCCACGCTGCCGTGGTTGCCCGCGGTATGGGGAAAGCTTGTATTTGCGGCTGTGAAGCCTTAAAGATTGACATGAAAGCAAAACAATTCAGTGTGGGTGACACGGTTGTTAAACATGGCGATATTATCACGGTTGATGGTTCAACAGGTGAAATTATGCTTGGTGAAATCCCAATGATCGACCCTGAATTATCCGAAGAGTTCCAGCAGCTTCTTGCTTGGGCAGATCAAGAACGCAAAATAGGTGTTCGTGCCAATGCCGATAATCCAGAGGATGCCAAGAAATCATTTGAATTCGGTGCAGGCGGAATTGGATTATGCCGGACAGAGCATATGTTTATGGATTTAAAGAGGATTCCAATCGTTCAAAAAATGATTTTAGCAGAAACCTATAGTGAGAGAATGGAAGCACTTGAAGAACTTTTACCGATGCAGCAAGGTGACTTTGAGGGGATTTTCGAAGCAATGCAAGGACTACCTGTAACGATTCGTTTATTGGATCCACCGCTTCATGAATTCTTACCAAATAAAGAAGAACTTTTAGTAGAAGTAACAAAGCTGCAAATTCTCAATCCAGATTCTGAAGAGTTAAAGCAAAAAGAACTGCTGCTGAAAAAGGTTCGCCAGTTGGATGAGTTCAATCCAATGTTGGGCCACCGCGGCTGCCGTCTTGGCATGATACATCCGGAAATTTATGATATGCAGGCAAAGGCGATTTTTTACGCTGCTGCTAGAGTAGCGGAAAAGGGCTTGGTAGTCCAGCCTGAAATCATGATTCCACTTGTTGGCCACGTTAATGAATTGAAGCAAATGCGCCAGTTGGTTGTCGATGCTGCTGTACGTGTCCAGGAAGAAACGGGCAAGGTCATTAACTACACGATTGGTACGATGATTGAGATTCCGCGGGCTGCGCTTACTGCAGACCAAATCGCCGAGGAGGCTGATTTCTTCTCATTCGGAACCAATGACTTAACGCAAACAACATTTGGCTACAGCCGTGATGATGCAGAAGGGAAATTCCTGCAAGCATACATTGAAAACAAGGTACTGCCAGAGAATCCGTTTGCTGTTCTGGACCAGGATGGTGTTGGTAAGCTTGTGGAAACCGGCGTAAAGCTTGGCCGTGCAACAAAACCTTCTTTAAAAACAGGCATTTGTGGGGAACATGGCGGAGAGAAAAGCTCAATTGATTTCTGTTACCGGACTGGTTTGGATTATGTCAGCTGCTCGCCATACCGGGTGCCTTTAGCACGTTTGGCTGCTGCACAGGCCACCATTCGCCATGAAGCAAATCGGGAGGAAGTTTATACAACTGCATAAGTTGATTGAGAGGGCGGCACTTTTTAAGGTGCCGTTCTTTTTTTGTCCCTTGCCCTTTTTGTTTGATTCGCTGATAGAACGCTTAAATTCGCCGATAGCAGTCCAGAATTCGCCGATAGAACCTTAAAATTCGCTGATAGACCTGTAATATTCACCGATAGCAGGTTTGCACGTAGACAAAAATCCTTTAAACCTAAAAATTCATCCTAAGAATACAATCTTTTTAAACGAAACTTGGTTTTTATAAGGGTTTAGCGATATATTTTTTGCAAATACTATGAAAAAACTTTAAAGGGGCCATAAAAATGGGGGCAATTGAACGCAGCGGCTTTCGGTTTGTACCGGAATATAGTGTAATCCAGCAAAATGGGGCGATTCACGTCTACAATAGAGATGAGTTTATTGAGGAAATCCAATTTCAGTTTGCCGGGAAGTTTCCGGAATTGGACCAAATTGAGGAATTAGTGGACAAGTATTGCGAGTTACATAATATTTAGGGAACGCTTGTTCGTTTTGGTTTTTAATGGTATAATCTAAATTGCAATAGAATAGGACTTCTCAAGGGTGGGCGGCACATCTCCGAATGAAAGGGGGTGATGCTGTTTGACAGTATTTCAGGCCTTGATGTTAGCTGTCTCGTTTGCCAGCCTGATTATCGCCATTCTGTCTTTTCACCAAAAAAAATAATCCACCCTTGAGCCGGCAAGCATAAGCGGTGGATTTTTGCCCTTCTTTTGCCGAATCCCTTGATGGGAACCAGCTATTGCATGGCCGAGCGAGTACCTGTCGTCATGCTCGGTCTTTTTTACTATATGCACTTCTTACTGAACATTATACATAACATTTTTGCAAAAAGAAAGAAAATATCTATATTAAAGAAGGGATTTATATGAGCAAGCTCGAAGCTATTTACCCTCTAGCAATTGAACATACGAAACAAAAAGTATTGCAGGATATGGAACGTTATTTTGAATACAGTGAAACGCTGCCTTCTTTTGAGCAATACCTGGCAGACAGAGGCCAGTACATTGGACAAATTTGGATCAATGTGTGGCTAAACAAAGTAACGAATGACGTCTCGAAAAATGAAAAGAAGCAATTTTTGAGTGAAAAAGAATATGAGGTCCAGGGTGTTGACCGAAAGCTGATTAACAAGCTTTTTCGTGATGAAATGAGGTTGTATCAGCCCTTCGATACGCTTACCTGGGTTATTGAAAACTTTAAAGGACATGAGGAAGATTGGCAAACACGCTTTGAGCAGGCAAAAGAAAACTTCCTTATTAGGGAGCAAGAAAGGCAGCTTGAAGAAGAAAAAGCAGAATTTCGTGAAGCAATAGAAGACGAATCGGCTGCCATAGTCGAAGAACAATATTCTCGTTTTTACTTATATGTACGCCAATTCACAGCAAAGCAATTGGCAGCCGATTTTGAATCGAGTACAAAATTTCAGTCTATAGATCGTGTAGCTCTGGAGGAGAAATTAGTCTCAGAAGGTTCGTTTAATTCGTTTTCATATCAAACGGTTGCTGATTTTTTCGAGGAATTAACCGGTGATATTCATAAACCTCCTCACGAGTGGGGGCGAAGCTATTTTGAATACGAGACCTACTACTATGTATATGAAAGCTTGATTTCTGATTATCTTTCAGAATTACTGCCTAATAAAGTATTACAGGAATTGCCTGCGGATTTGAAAGATAGGTATCATGAGACTTTTACTAGGCCGCTCACGGCAGCATTTGTTAAAGAATGTATGATTAATGTGATTTATGATGTAATTGGTTATTATTTAGAGGACATCCAAGAAGAATACGTTACCGACTTATTGAAGCTTGTCGATATCCCATTTGATGAGGAAGTTCACCGGAAGCAGCTTGATCAAGATTTAGAGGAAAGAGAAAGAAAACGGGCAGAAGAGCTGGCAGAGCTGGACAGAAAAAGGGCCGAGGAAGAACGGATCATGAGGGATATTTTCGGTACGGAATATGACCCTTCCCTTAACTTACGTCACATCCGCTATGTCCTGCATATTGGCGAAACAAACACGGGCAAAACACATCATGCCTTAGAGCGGATGAAACAGGCCGAGAGTGGCCTCTATTTAGCTCCATTAAGACTTCTGGCACTTGAGGTATTTGATAAATTGAATGCTGAAGGCACACCGTGTAACCTGAAAACAGGAGAAGAAGAGAAGGTTGTCCTTGGTGCTGGCCATATTTCCTGTACTGTTGAAATGTTTCATGAAAAGGAATATTACGAAGTCGTAGTGATTGATGAGGCTCAGATGATAACCGATAAGGACCGCGGCTTTTCTTGGTATAAGGCCATCACCAAAGCAAATGCGGAGGAAGTCCATATCATTGGCAGCCGCAATTCGAAGGAAATGCTGCTTGAGCTTTTAGGTGATTCCGATATCACGATTAATGAATATAGCCGCGATACCCCTCTTGAGGTGGAATCGAAGGAATTTCATATTAAACATATAAAAAAAGGGGACGCCCTTATTTGTTTTTCAAGAAGACGGGTATTGGAAATGGCATCTCGGCTGCAAAATGACGGCCATTCGGTCAGCATGATATATGGCAGCATGCCCCCGGAAACAAGGAAAAAACAAATTCACCTTTTTAATGAAGGAAAAACAAAGGTGATTGTCGCGACGGATGCCATCGGGATGGGCTTGAACCTGCCTATTCGACGGATTGTTTTTCTCGAAAATGAAAAATTTGATGGAACGAGGAGGCGGCTTTTAAATTCTCAGGAAGTGAAGCAAATAGCTGGCCGTGCCGGACGGAAGGGGATTTATGATGTCGGTAAGGTGGCCTTTACTAATGATATTAAAAAAATGAAGAATTTACTCTTGCAGGAGGATCGTCCGGTCCAGACATTTGCTATCGCTCCCACTTCGTCCGTCTTTGAACGTTTCCAACGCTATTATCATGATTTGGATACATTCTTTGTACTGTGGGAAAAATTTGAAAGCCCAAAAGGGACGAAGAAGGCTTCCTTGTCAGAGGAAAGGTCACTATACAGAAAAATTGCCGGGAGTGAAATCGAAGCGCGATTGACACTGACAGACTTGTACGGCTTTTTGCATCTGCCGTTTTCCAAAAATGAACAAGCGCTTGTGAAGCAGTGGGAAGATACAATGTATGCAATTGTTCAGGGGGAGGAGCTTCCGGAACCAATTGTAAAGGAAGGCAGTCTAGAGGAACTGGAATTAAGCTATAAAGCAATCGGTCTCCATTTATTATTTTTATACCGGTTGGGTGAGCGGACCGAAGCTAGCTATTGGGAACGTCTGCGTGAGGAAATCAGTGACAAGGTCCAGGAACGGTTGAAAACCGACATCAAGAAATTTGTGAAAAAGTGCAAGAACTGCGGCAAAAAGCTTGCCTGGGACCATCCATTTCCAACCTGTGATGCCTGTTACCGTGCTCGGTTTAAAAAATATTGGCATGATGAGGATGAGTTTTAACTTTAAAGGCCTGTTAAAGGGCCTTTTTTTATTTTGCCTGTATCAGCGATAGGGCGAGTGTCAGCTGTAAAAATAGGGAGTTTATTTTGCTGGTATTAGTATTTTAAGCCAATTTGCCCATATGATGTTAGGAAGGAGGGGGTTTATAAATTATGACTGTTCATGTGGTTCAAACCGGAGAAGATTTATGGGCTATTTCAAACAAATATAGTGTTCCAATTGAATCCATTCTCAATCTTAATGGGCTGGTATCCGCATCTGTCGTTGTTCCTGGCCTTGCCCTCTACCTCACAGATAACCTTCCTCATATTAGATTCTATCGAATTAAAGCAGGCGACCAAATTGGGAATTTGGCTTTTCAATTTCATACGGTTCCGGCCTCTATTTTAGCTGCAAACCCAGGTATTCAACCAGAGCAACTTCATATCGGACAAATCATTAATATTCCATCTCCTCTTAAATTACAAATGGCTGCCCTCGGATTTATTTTGCCATCTTCTGAAAGCGCTAATATCATTACCTTGAATTCGATTGCCGGTCAGCTAAGCTATCTTGCTGTTGTTGCTTATTCCTTTACTGACGAAGGATTTGCCTATAGGGAAATAGATGATGCAGCACTTGTCGCAAGATGTAAACAATTAAAAATAAAACCTTTATTAATGATCCGAAATTTTACAGGTGCTGGCTTTAGTGCGGATTTAGCAGGCAGGGTGCTTAAAAACATAGCATTTCGGCGGAATTTAGTAGCTAGCATTCTTAGCCTTGTTAAGCAGCGGGGATTTGAAGGAGTGAGTATTGATTTTGAATTTATTCCTCCCGCAAGAAGGAGGGATTTCATTTCTTTTTTAACAGAATTAAAAATGGGTTTAGGGGCCCTTTTTCTCCACGTGAATGTTCATGCAAAGACAGAGGATATTCCGACAAATAGAATTATTGGAGCGTATGACTATGCTGCAATCGGACGGGTGGCCGATATGGTAGCGGTCATGACAATAGATTTCGGATATCCCGGCGGCCCGCCGGCTCCTATTGCCCCAATTACATGGATGGAGCAGGTCATTCAGTATTCTATCACTCAAATACCCCCAAAGAAACTGCAAATGGCTATGGCTTTGTATGGATATGATAAAGGAGTCAGGACGTATGCCACAAAAGCTATGTCTGTTCTTGCGGCCCAAAATCAGGCAATCTCAACTGGTTCCCCCATTCAAATAGACCTTTCTGCCAAATCGCCCTGGTACCACTATTGGCGTGGAGTGGAAGAGCGTATTGTTTGGTTTGAAGATATCAGGAGCTTGATTGAAAAGTATCGATTGCTTGATATTTATCAATTAGCTGGAACGACATTTTGGCAAATCACCCTCCCCTTTCCACAAAATTGGGCTTATATAAGGGACCATATAGCTGTTATTAAAACTTAATCATTTTGTCCAGTTTGCATATGTACATTTATTTTTAAGAGGTTTTGGACAAACTCTTAGGAAAAAAGAAAGGATGGAAATTTATTGTTCATAAGAAATCTTTTTTCCTTCGTGATTTTATTTTCCACTATTACTTACATAGATCAAGAAAGGGTTATTGCGGAAAGTAAGTCTGTAGTAATAGAAAGTCAGATTAAGGAGCTAATGAGCAATTCCCTTACGATGCAAGGGGCAATTGCCGGGATTAGTATCCGGTCAGCAGCAGATGGGAAGATGATTTATGAATATAATGGAGATGTGCGGCTCCGCCCTGCCTCCAATATGAAGCTGCTAACAGCCGCTGCTGCACTGAAAGTTTTAGGGAAGGACTATACCTTTCCGACCGAAATACATATCGATGGTTCAGTAAAAAAGAAAACACTTGCTGGGAACCTTTATATAAAGGGAAAAGGTGACCCCACTTTGATGAAAAAGGATTTTGACAACCTGGCTAAAGAAATACGGAAGCATGGCATTACAAAGATAAAAGGGAACCTGATCGGTGATGATTCCCACTTCGATGATGTCCGGTACCCCCTTGACCTGCCATGGAGTGATGAAACGACTTATTACGGGGCACAGATTTCAGCATTGACTGCTTCACCATCTACAGATTACGATTCAGGGTCAGTAGAAATTATGGTGGCACCAGGTTCTAAAGAAGGGGAAAAGCCGAATATAAAAGTTATCCCAGAAACAAGCTATGTAAAAATAGTAAACAAAGCTTTTACTGTAGGGGAAAAAGGAAAAAAGGAGATTTCCATCAAACGGAAACATTCAAAAAATTCGATTACCATTGAAGGTGCAATTCCGATAAAATCAAAAGTAGTCAAAGAGTGGGTGGGGGTATGGGAACCTACAAAATACTCATTGATGCTTTTTAAACAATCATTAGCAGAGCAAGGTATTAAGGTTTCCGGGAGTATCAAGACAGGTAAAGTACCTGACAACGCTACACTAATTATTACCCACAAATCAATTCCATTATCAGAACTGCTTGTTCCCTTTATGAAACTCAGCAACAATGTTCATGCTGAGGTGTTGGTAAAGGAAATGGGAAAGGTTGTTCACGGTGAAGGATCTTGGGAAAAGGGGCTCGAGGTTTTGGAGTCAGAAATGGTGAAGTTCGGGTTAAATCCGAAAACGATGGTCATCCGTGACGGTTCAGGCGTCTCCCATGTTGATTTAATTCCAGCAAACGAAATTTCCAAACTGCTATTTGCCGTCCAAAAGGAAACGTGGTTCTCTTCTTATCTAAGTTCATTACCGGTTAGTGGTGTTCCTGAAAAAATGGACGGAGGGTCGCTGCGTAATCGGATGAAAACCGAAGATGTTAAAGGAAAGGTAAAAGCAAAGACTGGGACGCTTACTACTGTAAGTTCTTTATCCGGTTATGTAATAACAAAAAACGGTCAAACATTGATTTTTTCAATTATTTTAAACAACCTGATGGATGAAGAAAAGGGCAAGAAGCTGGAGGATGAGTTTGTTAAAATATTGGCGAACCAGTATTGAAAAGGCAGTGAAGATTAGTTTCACTGCCTTTTTATATCACTTCTTAATCGTAGTTTTGCTTAAATGCTCTTCACGAAATTTATCTAAACACTTTTTGCAGATGCAATCTTTTCTTATACTTTCGGCAGGAACTAATTCAAGAATTTCGTTGGGAAATACCTCTGCATCACACCAGCAATTGCCATGTTCTCCCGCACCCGACATACATCCGTTAGCTTCCCCGCAAATTGGGCAATATTTATTAGCCAATTTTAAACTCTCCTCCCTATATGTCTTTTATTTAATTTATATCATTTTGGTTTATGAAAATGTTATTTTAATTCTTTTTTTAATGCTTCAATCGCCGTTAATACCTTTCGTCTGTTCCCTTCGTCATTCATATTTTTCCGGGCATGAAGCAGCACCGGTCTCACAGACTCAACGGAACGGCCAAACTCATACATCCATTCATAGCGGGGTACAAGCCAGGTATGAAAATGGTGTGTAGTGTCCTCGTTGTAAAAGTAATAAACATACTCAATACCAAGCGTATCTCTTTGGGCTTTTCTGATTTTTGTTAGTAGATTAATATAATCGAGTTTTTCTGCATCTGTCAGTGCATCAAAGCATTTAATATGCCTCTTCGATGCCAAGATAACTAAGCCTTCAATGGGATAGGCGACATCCTGATGGGCATGAAAATGTTCGGTTTCAATAATGACCCCGCCATCCGGATGAATCAGCCCGTTCGTTAAGGCACAGCTTAAGCATTCTACTTCTACTGTTTGACCATTTGAAAGGGTAATAGTTCGCATATCGGCTCCTTAGAAAAAGTAGTATCCAACCAATATTACACTAAACATGGAAAAAAGAATAGATTTTTCCAGCTGTGTGCAATCTAACATAAATAAAGTGTACGGTGGGATAGAAATGATTTTAGGAAGTCATGTCAGTATTCGGGACGGATATTTAGGAGCGGCAAAACGGGCGGTTGCGAACGGGGCATCTACTTTTCAATATTTTCCAAAGAACCCACGAAACCTTTCCATAAAGGAATTTGACCGTGAAGATGCAAATAGCTGCAAGGAGTTTTGCCGGCAGCATGGTCTGCAATCAGTGGCCCATACCCCTTATTCAACAAGTCTTACCCCTTCAGAAGGAAAAAAAGATTTAACGATATCTTCACTGCTTAACGACTTGGAAATTGCTAATGCCTGCGGTTCCATTGGTGTTGTTGTTCATTTCGGCAGCCAAATCAGCAAAACGGACCCGCTGGCCAGCTATCACTTAATGCTAGAGATGTTAAACGAGGTCTTGAGTAAATGGAATGGGGAGTGTCTGATTCTATTAGAAAACAATGCAGGAACAAAGGGGGCACTTGGTACAACCTTTGAGGAATTGGTGCAAATCCGTAACCTCTGTGAGTATCCAGAAAAAATCGGCTTTTGCCTTGACACCTGCCATGCCTTTGCCAGTGGGCTGTGGGCCGGGGAAAACACAGAAGAGTTTTTTAAAAAAGGGCAGGAATTAAATTATTTTGACTATTTGAAAGCCATCCATTTGAATAACTCGAAATATCCGGCGGGTTCGAGGAAAGACAGGCATGCTAACATTTTTCATACCAATGGATTGATTGATGAGGATGAATTAAAGGAGCTTGTAATATCAAGAATTTTCAAAGAAATTCCATTGATTTTAGAAACCCCCGATGATGAAGGCATCTCGCATAAAGAGGAAATTGAAATGATATTGAAAGCGTGGGGGAGTTACTAACAAGTATTTTCTATTGATTTCCCACCTGCGAAAGAATGTATAATAGAGAAAAAAGCATTCACACGGGAGAGAACAATGAAAGCGGCAAATAAACAGGATCAGCTTCTTTCCGAGCGCTTCGAGGTCGCCTTTAATCAGGTTCATAATGCGCTTCGGGATATTGTCCAGATTAATGATGAAAGATTTGTTGTTTTAGTGAAGGTAGGGGCAAAAAAGTATCAAGTCATAGAAACCTTTAAAAAGGATTTGGAGCAATATGCCAGACTTCGGAATGCGATTGTTCACGAAAAGATGGAGGTTGGCTTCTATATTGCAGAACCCAATGCTAAAGTGGTCCATCATATCGAAAAAATTGCTAATATCTTAAGCAGGCCGAATTACGCCCTTACGATTGCAACCAAGAACGTTGTTTTCTTTGATGAAAACGATAGTATTTTAAAGGTAACTGCTGCCATTAAACAGTATGGATATTCGAAGTTTCCAATTTACAAAAATCAAAAGTGCATTGGCCTTTTGACCGCTGGTTCGATTATGAAATGGATGGCGCAGCATATGGAAAGCGGCATCGTCAATCTGGCGGATGTTCGGATTGCAGATATTATGAAGGTTGAACAGAAACAGTCAATAGAGTTCATTTCAAAAGAAATTAATTTATTCCAGGTGGAAAACATTTTTGAAAAGGCTCATAAAAAGAAGAATAAATTAGAAGCAGTCGTGATCACGGAAAATGGAAATGCGGGTGAAAAGCCGCTAGGCATTATTACTCCATGGGATTTAATTCAGATTGATTATACGGTTGATTAATAAAGGGTGCTCTAAAAAAGCACCCTTTTCCGATATTTTAAAAATCAAATTCGCTTAACTGATCCATATGACTGGCAATCATCGCAATGATGGTGCTCGCCTCTTCTTTGCTAAAAATAAAATGCGATTCATCCTTGATCAACTCGTCCTCGGTTGTCCAAATTCGGTTTACCCGCTTCAGTACACCATCACCGGTTTCCTGAACCACGCCAAACTGATACGTTACTTCCACTTCATCCTCATGTTTGAAGGCTGTTACCTCTGGGGTGGACCATTCGACGTCAATTTCTTCAAAAATTTCATCCCGGTTTATTTGTGCGCCTTCAAAATACTCCTCGTCATCATCCGCCATTTCAAGTTCATCTTCTTCACAATATTCATCATCTGATTGAAGATAAACCCCATCATCGGTAAAATGGTCCTCGCCGTTTATGTAATCATGGAGACTTTCATGTACCTCATCGACAATCTCCTCAATGTCTGAAAGAATGATTTTTGCAGTATGACCACTGTCTACATCGAAACTGTCAATATAAAATTCTTCATTTTGCGGGTCAAAAAACAGCGTACAAAAGTAATCTCGGTCCAGTTCCTCAGTATCAACATCTGCGGTCTCCACAAAAAACTCAACCCTAGGATGCTTGGCAGCTCTCTCAATCTTCATGTGGCCAGCTTGATCGTATTCTTCACAAATCGATTCAAGATGATCCTGTAATTCACTGCAAACTCGGTCAAACCATTCTAACGACATCAAACATCCCATCCCTTCAAGTTTAATCGAGGTTATTATGTCCGAGTTTCCAAAATATATTTCATGAAGGTAAAATGAGTACTAACGTAGAATTCTGGTAGAAGGAATTTTTTAATAGAAAGGTGATTTAGATGGCTAAGCCTCCAAGCGGAGAGCGTCTGCTTAAGTTGCGGGAAATTTTATTTAATGAAACAGATGAAACGAATGAGCTTTCAATGGGAGAAATCATTGAAAGACTTCGTCAGGAGTTTGGGCCGGGCTTTGAATTTGAACAGCGTGCCATTCTTCGTGACATCGAGGATTTAACTAACCAGCGTTTCGAAATATTTGTTACCAGGGGTGGGGCTGGGAAGAAATATTACAGTCATAAAAATAAGCGTTTCGAGCAGTACGAATTGAGACTTTTAATTAACGCTATCCTTTCAGCACGTTTTATTACAAAAAAAGAGGCAGAACAGTTGATTGAGAAGGTGAAGGGTCTGACCAGCAAGCATCTTGCAGCAAAGCTTCCGAATCCGACACATTATGAAAGTTCGATTCGCAGTACCTACCAGCAGCTGCGGTACGAAATTGACCAAATTCAAATCGCAATTAATGAAAGTTTAAAAATTAAGTTTCAATATGGCAAATACGATATTGATAAAAATTTTGTCCTCCAGCGCAATGGTGAATTTTATGTGGTCAGCCCGCACGCACTCATTTGGAAAAATGATTATTACTATTTGATAGGGATTTTAAACGGTGAGGAGAAGTTCCGTCATTTCAGGGTAGACCGGATGCGGAACGTCCAATGCACGGAGGATTTTTTCCTTAAGGCTGATATCAATATCTCTGATTACATTAACAAATCCTTTAATATGTACGCTGGCAAAGAACAGTGGATTACACTGAAGTTTAAACAGTCCTTGGTGAATGTCATGATTGATTACTTTGGGCTTGGTGCCGATATGAAAAAAGTTGATGAAGAATTTGGCTGGCTTAGGGTAAAAGCAAACAGAAGCGAAGGTCTTGTCCGCTGGCTCCTTAACTGGGGAAGTGATGTAAAGGTGCTTGAGCCTCAGGATTTAGTGGAAGAAATAAAAGCGGAAATTCAAAAAATGAATCAAACCTATGAATAGAGGATGGTCTTAAAGCCCGCCTCTTTTTAGTTTTACCAAAAATGGTAAACCATTTGGAAGGAAATGTGAGATAATAAAAATGTAACTAATTGTAAATTGATACAAGGAGATTTTTTTATGGAATCTTTAGTAAAAGAACTTAATGAAATTTGTATGAGAGATCCCTTTCGCGAGAAAATTGTCATTGTCGATTCGCATACAATTGGAGAACAAATAAACGAAGCCTTCATAAAAAAAGACTTCCAGGCGGTTAATCTTAAATATCGGACGGTTTTGGATCTGGCCAGGAGCCTGGTGGAACTGAATGCAGACCAGCCTGCGGAAATGCTTGACCAGACGGTGGGGGTACATTTTACGTATACACTGCTCAAAAGATTAAAGGAACAGGGGGCTCTCGATTATTTTTCAGGAATGGAGATTACCCCGTCCTTCAGCCATGCCATTTTCTCGGCAATTCAAACATTGCGGCTCTCGGGCTATACCAAAGAGACTTTGAATATGAACGCTTTTGTGGCACCAGCCAAAGCCGGGGACATGGCTGAAATTCTTACCGGATATGAAGAGCTTTTGCAAGCCAATACATTCATCGACAGAGCTGCCATGTTAACTAAAGCAATGGAATATGCCCTAATTGATGAAAAGAAATTGTTTATTCTGCAGTCTAATTTACAGTTGTCACAACTCGAAGAACATTTTCTTGAAAAAATTCTGCCAGAAAACACCGCTAAACTGCCACTGGCACCCGTTTTCGGCATCGATTTACCTGAGCGGACAAACTTGAGTTCTGTTCGCTGGGGCGAGCCCTCACCACTTAGCTATCTCTATCAACAGGATAAGGCAGGCGGTAAGCCTGATTTGCATATTTTCACTGCCAAAACGGAAGAACTGGAAGTGAAACAAATTCTGGAGCAGATCAAAAAGTCCAAATCTTCGCTTGATGAAAATGTCATCTACTATACGAGCGCTGATTCCTATGTTACCCTTTTTTATCATTTGTCTCAGCGAATAGACCTTCCGGTTACTTACGGGGAAGGGCTGCCGATTTACTTCAGCCGTCCCGGCCGTCTGGTTTCAGACCTGCTTGGGTGGATTCAGTCGAACTATAGTGTACAAGCATTTCTTGATTTATTAAATGAAGGGCTCCTCGAATTGGATGATGAGGCCCCGTCAAAAACAAGAATGACCAGGATTTTAAGGGATTTACAGATTGGTTGGTCAGAGGAGAGGTATGGGGCATGTCTAGCTGCGGAAATTGAAAATTTAAACTCTGAAGACCCATACTATGAAACTCGATTAAAGGAATTTTCATGGTTAAAGCAGTGGTTCTCTTCCATTTTCAGAAAGCTGCCGGCCTTTGATTTAACAATCAACTATAAAAAATGCTTAACAGGTATTGCTTATATTTTAAAAAATTTCAGCAAAACCAGCTCAGGCTTGGATGAGATTAGCAAAACTGCATTGCTGGAGGAGATTGAAAAAATTATTCCATACGCAGACGAAGCCTTGCCTATATATGACGTAATTGAAAAGGTGAAGGACTTGCTGCTGTCGATACGTGTTCAGCAATCAAGACCGAAACCGGGGCAACTACATGTAACCTCCTATAAAAATGGAATTTACAATAATCGCACTAACGTGTTTTTTGTGGGTCTCGATAATAAAAAGTTTCCAAGTAATGCCGGTGAGGACCCGCTGCTCTTAGATTTGGAACGGAGGAAATTAAGCAGCAGTCTGCCGCTACAGAGCGAAAAGGGCCAAATCAATTTATATACTTTATTGCAGGTAATGGCACAATCTGCCGGAACCGTAACAGTCAGCTATTGTCATTTTGATATCAATGATAACCGTGTCATGAATCCGGCATTTGTGGTCCTGCAATGTTATCGCCTGATGACTGGAGAACAAAATGCAGACTTTAAAGCATTAAAACTACTTCCAACCTCCATCATTGCAGGCGATATTTTGGATGATAAAGATTACTGGAATGAAAAATTAGCCAGCAATCAGCCTGTCCGATTAACAGGTGGAATTCTTGGGTGTTTTTCAAATGTAGAGCAGGGGTTAGCGGCGGAAGTCAAGCGGAATTCAAGTGGATATTCGGAATTTGACGGCCTTGTACAGATTGACGCAAATGAGGATGACCCGCTCCTTAATCAGAATAAAACGATGAGCGCTGGAAAACTTGAAACGCTTGCCAAGTGTCCATATTCTTATTTCCTAAAAGAAGTGCTGCGCGTCAAACCAATTGAGGAAATTTCGTTTAATGCCAACAAATGGCTGGATCCTGCCTCAAGGGGAAGTCTCCTGCACAGCATCTTTGAGAATTTTTATAAGCAGTTAAAAAAGGAAAATGCGAAGCCTTCTTACGCGCTTCATTTAGACAAGCTCATTGCGTTGGCAACTAGTTTAATCGAGCAGCAAAAGGAAATGCTGCCGCCGCCGAATGAACGCATTTTTTTAAGGGAAATGAATGATATTCTGGAATGCTGCAAAATTTTTCTTAAGGAAGAGGAGCGCCATAGCGAAGACTATGAGGCGATTGACTTTGAATATTCCTTTGGAATAGGCGGGAAAGAACCTGCAGTCATCAAGCTTCCTTCAGGAGAATTGAGGATTTCCGGTATCATTGACCGTGTGGATAAGTCAAGTGACGGAACCTACCACATCATTGACTACAAAACAGGAAGCACCTACGGATATAAGAAAAATGGCGCATTTAAAGGCGGCCGTCAGCTTCAGCATATGATTTATGCTTTGGCGATTGAGCAGCATCTTCAGCTTGGCGAGGGGGCCGTGGAAGAAAGCTCCTATTATTTCCCAACCGTAAAGGGGATGGCCGAGCGATTTACCAGGAAACAGGATGCCACCCTCAGAACCAATGGGTTAGATATTTTGGAAAAATTAATTGATGTAATTAAACATGGACATTTTGAAATGACGGATGACGTAGAGGATTGCAAGTACTGTGAATTTAAGCTTGTCTGCCGCCGCCATTTTTACAATCAAGATACCCTTGAAATGAAACAATCTAACCAGAAGTTAAAGGGGGTGCGGGCCTATGACTAAGGTGATAGTTGACCAAGCTGCCCGCGAAAAAATTAAGCATGAACTTGGAACGAATTTCTTGGTGGAAGCAGGCGCCGGTTCAGGGAAAACGACGAGCCTTGTGGACCGGATGGTCAACCTTATCTATACCGGAAGTGCAGCGATTCACCAGATTGTTGCCATTACCTTTACTAGGAAAGCTGCAGATGAGCTGAAGGTCCGCTTTCAAGCTAAATTAGAAGAGACTTGGAATAAGGAAACGGATCTTGATGCTGAATTCCGTTTGGGAGAGGCCTTGAAAAATATCGAACGCTGCTTTCTTGGCACGGTTCATTCCTTTTGCGCCAAGCTGCTAAGGGAGCGGCCGATTGAGGCAAAATTGGACTTAACCTTTAAAGAACTTGAGGAGTCAGATGATGCCGATGTTTTGGAGGAAGCATGGCATAAGCATCTCCAAGATTTGATGGATTACGACTCCGGTCCGCTTGAAGAAATGGAACGATTAGGTATCTCAACGGAAAACCTGTTTCCATGGCTAAAGGATGTAAAGGAATATTCTGATGTAGAGTGGGTCGCAGAATCTGTACCGAAACCAGAGATGCTTGCGGACTACCAATCTTTTATGAATATCATTAAAGAAGCACGGAAAAGCGTACCGGACCAGGAGCCGGAAAAGGGCTATGATACCCTGCAAAAGACGATCTTGCTGGCCGTGCAAAGGGAAAGGTTTTTGGATTCTCCGAAGGAACCGGACATCATTGGTATTTTTAGCTTATTCGATAAGAATTTAAAGCCAACCTATAACCGCTGGCCGTCCAAGGAAGATGCCAAATTTTACGAAGAGAAAATTTCATCCGAATTCGCAGTGAAAATCAAGCCTCTAATTCAGGCCTGGAAGGAATATTGCCATCCTAAGATTATTGCCTTTCTAAAGGGTGCGGTTCAGACATATGAACAGCTAAAAAAAGAACGCTCCTTGTTAAATTTTCAGGATCTAATGATGCATACATCCAGGCTGCTGAAGGAAAACACTGAGGTCCGAAGTTATTTTCAAGGAAAGTACCGTTACCTGCTCGTCGATGAATTTCAGGATACCGATCCCCTGCAGGCAGAGATTATGTTCTATCTAACCAGTGAGGACCCGCATGAGAGTAACTGGACAAGCTGTAAGCCGAAACCGGGATCGCTTTTTGTTGTCGGGGACCCGAAACAGGCTATCTATCGTTTCCGCCGGGCCGATATTGACACGTATAACCGTGTCAAACAATTAATCGAGGAGCATGGCGGGGAAGTGCTGCAGCTGACGACGAATTTCCGTACCTTAGATTCGGTCACAACCGAATTAAATACGGTTTTTGAACGTCATCTGCCAGAAGTGGAGACTGATTACCAAGCGGCTTACCGCCCGTTAATCTCCTATCATGAAGATTCGGGAAATGAATTTTCGGGAGTAAAGCGGTTGACGGTCCCAGCTGATTTTTCTAAGAAAGAGGAAGTGATCCATAAGGATGCTGAAAATATTGCGCTTTCAATTCGGAATCTTATGGAGAAGGGACATCGGGCACGGGATTTTATGGTGCTGACCAGATACAATGACGGGATTGCTGTTTATGCGAAGGTTTTGGAGGATGCCGGCATTCCGGTCAGTATCAGCGGCGAGGTCATCCTTGGTGAAACGAGAGAGTTTCAGGATCTATGGATTCTCTTAAAATCCTTCCTTGACCCAACAGATGAGGTAAGCTTTGTGGCCGTCCTCCGCGGGATTTTCTTTGGAATCAGTGATGATGAATTGTATCAATGGAAGCGTGCCAAAGGGCGGTTTTCGCTGTATACGGATATTCCAGCAGATTTGTCTCCAGATGTTAAGGATAAATTTGAAACTGCCATTATGAAGCTGCTATCTTATCAAAAGATGATTCGCAACCTGCCGCCGACAGCTGCGATTGAAATAATAATCGAGGATGTCGGTTTCTACCCCTTGCTATTAATGAATGAACGTGGCAAACGAACCTATAAAAGCCTGCTGCAAATGCTTGAGGCCTTGAGAAAACAGGAGGCGGGAGGAAAGACAACCTATAAGCAGGTGATAGAAACCCTTACCGAAATGATTTTTGAAAAATTGGTTGTCGCCAATTTGGAAGAAGAAGCAGATGCCGTGCGCATCATGAATGTCCATAAGGCAAAGGGACTTGAGGCACCGATTGTCTTTTTAGCCCATCCTGCCAAGTCGGTTAGCCCAGAATCGTTTTTATCAAAGTACATTAAACGCGAGGACCTGATTTCAAAAGGGTACTTCATGTTTAAGGTGGATAACGGCTACCAGTCCCGGGAGACGGCGATACCCAAGGAGTGGGAGCTTCATAAAGCGGAGGAGCTAAAATACCTTTCGGAGGAAGAGCTTCGGATCATTTATGTGGCCGCCACCCGTGCGGAGAAAGCTCTAATTATCAGCTCAAACGGGAATAACAAGAAAAACCCATGGAATATTCTGTTTGCGATGGAAGCGATCGAGGAACTCGAAGTTCCTGAAATAGATGTCTGGGACAATAAGTCTGTACCAAAGGAAATCACCCTCAGTGAATTCCGGGCAAAAACCTCAAGTAAACATGCTTGGCTTGAATCAAGCAAAATGAAGACCTACGATCATTGGACGCCAACAAAGGACAAGGATTATTCAGAACTGACGATTGAGCGGGAATCCGGCGGCGGCAAGGAATGGGGAACGGTTGTTCATGATGTTTTTGAAAAAGCGGTCCAGGGCTATGATGTTACGGATTATATTAAAATTGCGTTAACCAAACATGGATTGGCTGAAGAAAAAGAGACGGAAGTCACGGCCTATTTAGCCCAATTTAAAAATTCCTCCCTTTGGGACGAGCTGCAGACGGCAGACGAGGTTCTTACGGAAGTGCCATTTACCTTTAAAGTGGTTAAAGGCCACCCGCTTTATTCACAGATTACCGAGGATCCCAAGGACGAGCATTCTTTCTATGTAAAAGGGGTCATTGACCTAATTTATAAAAAGAATGACAAATGGACCATTGTCGATTATAAGACGGACCGGGCTGTCCGTGATAAGGATTATGAGAAGCTTCGTGACTTTTATAGCAGCCAGCTCGCCTTTTATAAGGGAGCATGGGAGGAACTGACTAGAGAAGCGGTTGGCCAGCAATGTCTTTATTTCCTTGGACCGAATCGGATATATTTTTAAAAATAGTATTATTACGAAGTAAAAGGCGGCCGCAAAATAAAATACGGCCGCCTTTTTATGCTTACTAGTTATTTATCTCAATATAATTACTGGGTCAATGACCCGTTCTCAAATTCTTCGATTCGGTTGCGAACTAGAGCTGGCACTGGCTTTGTTGTTTTTGTTTTAGCATCATAGCTGACGTAAATAATTTCGGCTAACAGAATTGGATCTGTTTCACCATCTCTAGTAATCATGCAGTTCATGGTCATACTTGTGTTCCCCACCTTGGACATTTTACACCAAATGTTCAGCCAGTCATTCAATTCTGCTGACTTTTTAAACTCCAAAGTAGATTTTGCCAGAACAAAGTCAAAATCGGCCTCTTCAAAGTCCAACTTCAATCCCTCATGGAAATATTCAGTAACAGCAACATCTATATAAGTCATATAGTGAGCGTTAAAAACAATCTTCTGACCGTCAATTTCAGAATAGCGGACCTTCAGGCGATGTGAAAAACGAAAATCATTAACCATTGTAAACCACCTTTTTTAAATTTTGATAAGGATGATTCCCTCTAATCTATTTATTCTGTTAATTCCTTTCATTTCCTTTTTTTGAAGGTCTTTTTATAGATCAAATGATCGAGTAAATTCTAAATTAGGAATTTTTGCATAAATTGAAATAAGAATAATAGGATGTAGTAACCTAGCAAAATTGAATAGAGATTGGCATCGGTGCCTTAGATGAAGTGTCATACTGCCATCAGGGCACCCTTTTTGCTAATAGGGAGTGGAACTCATGAGGCTACAACGTTTACCTGCCCAAGCCTTGGCAAGTCAGCTGATACCAAATGTTGATGAAGGGTTAAGAGAGGCATTGAAGGTTCCGGACCACGTCAAAAGCTTGGGGCTGGTTACCAGCACGAGTGATGATGTCGGCTATACTGCGATTGATGAGGCCACCAAAATGGCCGCAGTGGAAGTCGTCTATGCAAAGTCTTTTTATGCCGGGGCCGCACATGCTTCCGGTCCATTATCGGGAGAGTTTATTGGGATTTTAGGCGGGGCTACACCATCTGAAGTGAAGAGCGGCTTGGAGGTCGCTGTAAGGATGATCAATGAGGGTCCGGCTTTTTATGCGGTGGACGAGGCTGGGAGTCACGCTTACTTTGCCCATACAATTTCTCGAACTGGTTCGTTTTTATCGAGTTTAGCAGGGATTGAAACGGGGGAACCGCTGGCATATTTAATTGCTCC
The DNA here is from genome assembly GCF_058323225.1 of Neobacillus sp. PVCKKU3. Taxonomy (NCBI): domain Bacteria; kingdom Bacillati; phylum Bacillota; class Bacilli; order Caryophanales; family Bacillaceae; genus Neobacillus; species Neobacillus sp. PVCKKU3. The sequence continues at coordinate 13,898 of NZ_JBLVQN010000058.1, read as the reverse complement.
TCCTCTTGAGGCGATGGTAGGGCTGGACGCAGCATTGAAGGCGGCAGACGTAAGGCTTTGTGTTTTTTATGGACCGCCGACAGAAACCAACTTTGGCGGGGGGCTTCTGACAGGAAGCCAATCCTCCTGTAAAGCAGCAGCGGAGGCCTTTGCGGACACGATTCAAAAAATAGCTCAGTCTCCTCATAAGATGTTTTAGGATAGATGGTTAAAAAAATGAAGGAGGTTCCAAAAATGGGACGAGAAACGTCGGCATTAGGAATGATTGAAACAAAGGGATTAGTTGGAGCAGTTGAGGCTGCGGATGCGATGGTGAAGGCCGCGGATGTTAGTCTGGTAGGGAAGGTTCAGGTCGGGGGCGGGCTTGTAACGGTATTGGTCCGCGGTGATGTTGGTGCTGTCAAGGCTGCTACAGATGCAGGGGCAGCCGCAGCGTCGAAGGTGGGAGAACTCATTTCCGTCCATGTAATACCGAGGCCGCACTCCGATATTGAACTGATCCTCCCGAAACTGGAAGGGCAAAGCATAACGTAAATGGCGGTTGGGAGTGTTAAAAATGGATAAAGGGCAGCTGCAGAAATTGGTAGAACGGATTGCCCGTGAACTTATCGAACAAGAGACTCCTAGAATAAAAGTCCTGTTTGTATTTTGTGACAGCTCAGCGCACGAGCCCTTTGTTGACCAATTGATGGTCCTAAAAAAACATCCGATAGATTATGATTTCCTGTTGCTTGACGGTGAGACGTCAGGATGGCTTGGGGGCAGCTATATCCAAGCTACCGGGGCAGGGCAAGTAATAGCAGCGGACGAGTATGCCAAAGCACCAATTGAGCTGCCGAAGGATTATGATGCCATTGTCATCCCGGAAATCGACTTGGATAACGCCGCCCGTGTATGCCAAGGATTAAAGGGTTCTGTGAAATCGGAAATCATCTTTGCGGCCCTCGTTCTTCACAAACCGGTCATGGTTGGCGGTGATTCTTCCGGTATTAAACGGGCCGATCGCCGGACCTTAAAAACACTGGATTTACCGCTCCCACTAAAGAAACGATTTGAGTCCTATAAACAGGAGCTTACCAACCTTGGTATTCGTTTTTTCAAGCAATCCTATATGCATAAAGAAATTATTAGTTTGTTTTTTCAAGAAAAAAAGGACCAACAATCCGGGGAGACCTTTATAGGAAAGGTGTTAACAGTGGAATGGCTTGCTGGGAATCTGGGAATCTCGAAGACTTTGATGATCAGGCAAGGGACGATCCTGACACCGCTGGCAAAGGATTTTCTGAAGGAAAAAGGGGTAAAAGTCATTGAAGAGGGGGCGGATGGATGATTCTTGGGAAGGTCATGGGCAGCATTTGGGCTACTCAAAAGGAGGATGGCATGAGCCAACTGAAGCTGCTGATCATTGAGCCCATCAACTGGAAAGGAGAGCCGGCAGGGGCTCCAATTATTGCTGCTGATCGAATTGGGGCCGGCCGCGGTGAGCGTGTAATTGTTTCACGGGGCAGTCCGGCAAGGGCCATTTTTTCAAAAAATGCCCCAATCGATGCAGTGGTGGTTGGAATTGTCGATTCCCTCGAGGTAGGCGAAGGGGAAGAATAGCGTTTAAAGGTGTGAAGAATGGATGGAGAAAAAGCAGCGCGTCATTCAGGAATATGTACCGGGGAAGCAGCTGACATTGGCACACATTATAGCCAATCCTGATGAAGCCTTATATACAAAGCTTGGAATTGGTCAAGCGGGGGCGATTGGAATTTTGACATTGACACCAACAGAGACCGCTATAATTGCCGCTGATATTGCTACCAAAGCAGCAGATGTCGATATTGGGTATTTGGACCGCTTTACCGGTTCGCTTGTCATCTGCGGAACGGTCTCTAATGTAGAAATGGCCATCCAAGCAATCAATCAATTCCTGAGCAGGCATTTGAAATTTGAACCAGCGGAGATCACTAAGTCATGAAAAAAGGGAAAGTGATGTTAATTGGTCCAGTTGGGTCAGGAAAATCTACGTTAACCAAACGACTGCTTGAGGACCCGACACCCGCTGTCAAAACACAGGCACTAAACTATATGGATTGGATCATTGACACACCTGGGGAGTATAGTGAAAATCCATTGTTTTACCGTTCTTTAATCGCGACAGCATTGGAAGCGCGGATTCTCCTAATCATTCAAGACGCAACTCGTCATGAGCAGTTCCTGCCGCCGAATTTTGCACAGGGATTTCCGTTGATTCCTATTGGTGTCATCACCAAAATAGACCATCCAAATGCGGATTTGGAAAAGGCTGAAAAACTGCTGAGGCAAGTTTTGTCAAATCATTCAATATATAAAATTTCGTCCATCACTCTTGAAGGAATACCGGATTTGAAGGCGGCCCTATTGAATCTTATTTGAATTTTTAGGAGCAGTACAGATAGCGGTCTGGAGGGGCTTTATATTGAGCTTGGAAGCAATAAAGAGTGTCGGCATTGATATTGGTACAAGTACAACGAAATTGATTTTAAGCGAACTGACGTTAGGGAGAGTGTCGAGCCATTTTGCCCTGCCTCACTTTGATATTATTAATCGAAAGGTCACCTATGTGAGTGAGATTATTTCCACTCCTTTGAAAAAAGCAGATGAAATTGACCTTATGGCATTGGCAGGCTGGCTTGAACGGGAATATCGGCGAATTGGACTGTCACTATCGGAGATCAAGTCGGGTGCGGTAATCATAACGGGGGAAACGGCGATTAAGAAAAATGCCGATGCTCTACTGCATTATTTGGCGGAACGGTCCGGGGACTTTGTGGTAGCGATAGCCGGAGCCAGCTTGGAAGGCGTATTGGCTGGACGGGGCTCGGGTGCCTCTGAGTACTCAAAAAAGGTGAAGGGTATTGTCGCCAATATCGATATTGGCGGTGGTACTGCCAACGTTGCCCTTTTTAAGCAAGGAAAAGCGCTGGATACGGTTACCTTTCATGTCGGCGGCCGGCTGATCGAAATCGATTCTGCCGGTGAAGTCTTGGCGGTATCCGAATCTATACAGCCATGGCTTTTTTCTAAAAACTTCTTGCTGAAAAAGGGAATGCGGCTGACATTAAAGCAGTTTTCTAAACTATCTTCTATGTTGTGCAAAGACATGCTGGACTGTTTAGTGGGGAAGATTCCTATAGGTACCGTCAAGGCGTTGGTTCACAGTGCTTCGTCGGAAACACTGCCCATGATTGATGAAGTCATGATTTCCGGGGGGGTTGGGAGGCTGGTATTAGAAGTGCCGCCTTCAACATTGGATGATGCGGCGAAATTTAACGATATCGGCCCTATTTTGGCTGGAGAACTGATGAAAGTTTTAAAAAACTATCCTCTTTCCGTGGTGGAGGCAGCGCAAACTTCAAGGGCAACGGTCATCGGGGCAGGCATGCAGACAACGAAAATCAGCGGGGCGACGATATCAATTGCTCCTGAGCATCTGCCGTTAAGAAACATCCCAGTTGTTAAAATGAGCTATTCAGAAACGGCTCTGGAGCGGTATATTGAACGGCTTTTTTTTCAAGGGAAGGAATTGTTCCATGGAAATTCTAAAGTGCCGTTTGCGATTAGTTTAGCGGAAATGCCCTATTTGCCTTATTTAAAGATAAAGGAACTGGCGGAAGTACTTGGGAAGGTCTACGCAAGGCTTTTTCCTAGGGCAACAGCCCTTGTTGTAGTCTGTGAAAATGACATGGCCAAAGCCCTGGGGCAGGCGCTGCGACTGCAGTTAGCGGCTGATGTGGATGTGATTTGTATTGACCAGGTGGTGGTTGAGTACGGCGACTATATTGATATTGGCGAGCCGTTGAATGATACAATGGTGCCCGTTGTTGTGAAGACGCTGGCGTTTTCCTAATCGGGGAATAGCTGGTTGGCGAGTAAAACCGGGGAATCGGCGAGTAAAATACGACAGTTGGCGAGTAAAATGGGAAAAGCAGCGAGTAAATTGGCCGAACTGACGAGTAAAATTGGAAAGGAGAGTAAATCCTCATTAACCCTTTAAATGAAAAGAAACTGGGAGGTGAAGTGAAATTTGAAAACCAACATTACCTTACTTAATAAAACATATCAATTTAATAGCTTAAAAGAGATTCTAGCGAAGGCGAATGAGGAAAAGTCGGGGGACCAACTGGCGGGTATCGCCGCCAAAGACGCTCAGGAGCGGCTTGCAGCACGCCACCTTCTGGCTGATTTGACCCTGAGTGATATCCGCAATAACCCTGTGCTGCCATCTGAGGAGGATGAAGTCTCCCGTGTAATAGAAGAATCCATTAATGAAAAAATCTATCAATCTATCGCCAATTGGACTGTCAGCGACCTGCGTGAGATCCTGCTGGCTGAATCTACAACAAACCAGGAAATTAGCAGGATCCGCCGGGGACTGACGAGTGAGATGGTTGCTGCCGCAGCTAAAATCATGTCCAACCTGGATTTAATTCAGGCAGCATCCAAAATCGAGGTCGTGACCCAGTGTAATTATCCGGTTGGCCATAAAGGCACACTTGCTGGCAGGGCTCAGCCGAATCATCCCACTGACAGTATTCAAGGAATCAGGGCCTCACTATATGAAGCGCTCAGTTATGGAATCGGTGATGCAGTTATCGGGATTAACCCAGTTATAGATTCAGCCGAAAGTGTCAAACAAATTTTACAAATGACTAAAGAGGAAATCGACCGCTTTCAAATCCCTACGCAAAATTGTGTGCTTGCGCATGTTACGACCCAGATGCGGGCCATCAAAAACGGAGCGCCGTCTGATTTGCTTTTTCAAAGCCTGGCGGGGACGGAGGCAGGGAACACAGCGTTTGGCATCAGCGTCGGACTGTTGGATGAAGCGAATGATTTGATCCAAAAAGAGGGAACGGCAGCAGGTCCGAATTTGTGGTATTTTGAGACGGGGCAGGGGTCGGAGCTTTCATCAGATGCACATCATGGCATTGATCAGGTAACGCTCGAAGCCCGCTGCTACGGACTTGCGAAAAAATATAAGCCGTTTATCGTCAACACCGTAGTCGGTTTTATTGGACCGGAGTATCTTTACAACAGCAAACAGGTCATCAGGGCCGGGCTAGAGGATCATTTTATGGGAAAGCTGCAAGGCATTCCAATGGGGGTCGACGTTTGTTATACAAACCATATGAAAGCTGACCAGAATGATATGGAGAATCTCGCCGTCCTCCTTGGTTCGGCTGGTGTCAATTTCCTCATCGGAGTTCCAATGGCGGATGACTGCATGCTGAATTATCAATCGACCAGCTTCCATGACATTGCTTCTGTCAGAAGGGTGCTGGGCCTAAGACCTGCGCCATTTTTTGAAAAATGGCTTGAGAAGATGGGAATTATGGAGAACGGAATATTGACCGAGCGGGCTGGTGATCCGACACTGTTTATGTAAGGAAAGGAGGGGGAGAGAGTGCAGGATAATGAGATTGAATTTATTGTTCAAAAAGTAATGGAGGAACTTCAAAGGAACTTTCCCGCTGAAACTAAAGCAGAAGAAATGGCGAAAACCAATGAAGAAGGACTGATATTTACTGAGAACGACTGGAAGACCTCTATTCCGGCAGCTGTATATCAGGAGGGGGTATCTGATTTAATTGCCTCTACACCGGCTAGGATTGGTGTTTGGCGGACTGGAACCAGGCCGCTTACGAAAACGATGTTAAAGCTGCAGTTTGACCATGCGGCGGCAATTGATGCGGTCGGGGGCGAGGTCCTTAAAAAAAACCTGGAGGAATTTGATTTATTTACCGTTGAAACATGCTATGAAAACAAGGAAACGTATTTAAAAAGGCCTGATAAAGGGCGCATCTTAACCGATAGTGCTGTCAGGACCATAAAAGAAAAATGCATCCATCGCCCGCAGGTGCAAATTGTCGTCTCAAACGGATTAAGCGCTAGTGCCGTGGAAACCAATTTAAAGGATGTTTATCCGGCCTTACTGGATTCTTTGAAAATCAATAACCTTTCCGCTGGAACCCCGTTTTTTGTCAAAGGGGGCAGGGTAGCTTGCATGGATCATATTGGCGAGATTCTTGAGCCGGAGGTGTTGGTCCTGTTAATCGGCGAACGGCCTGGGCTGGTTTCGGCTAGTTCGATGAGTGCCTATATGTGCTACCGGCCGCGAAAAGGAGTGGTTGAATCCGACCGCAATGTCATTTCGAATATTCACCCGCTTGGAACTCCGCCTGTCGAAGCTGGTGCTCATATTGGTACTGTCCTTAAGAAGATGCTTGAGCAAAAGATGAGCGGAGTAAAGCTGGAATTATAGTGTTATTCTATCTTTCTATTGGGATTTTATAATGAAAGGAGGGTGGGGGATGGAGGTTGTAATCGGCTTTGCACTTGTATTCATCACTTTAGTGGTCGGTACGGCCATTGGCATGCATGCGAATAAAAATGTAAGGGCCTTTAAAGAAGAAGAGCATGAAATCTTTGTTGGAAAGGATGACTAATAATCAGTCAGAAAGGGGTAGCACAAATGAAAAACAAAGACCAACAATTGTTGGAGGATAGGAAGCAGCTGAACCGCTATGGCTATGCCCAGGAATTACTGCGGGATATGGGCGGATTTTCCAACTTTGCGATTTCCTTTTCGATTATTTCCATTCTAACAGGGGCTGTTTCTCTCTATGGACATGGGTTAACGTACGGCGGCCCGGGTATGATGGGTTTTGGCTGGACGATTGTGGCCTTTTTCGTGATGCTGGTGGCCGCCTCACTTGCCGAGCTGGCTTCTGCTATTCCCACTGCAGGTGCCCTGTATCACTGGGCCGCCGCCTTAAAGGGGGTTCGGATTGGCTGGTACACAGCCTGGATTAATTTAATCGGCCAAATTGGGATTGTGGCCGGAATCGACTACTCTTGCGCCTTATTTGCAGACCCGCTCCTAGCAACTGTTTTGGGTTATACCTCTACCGATACCACCACTTTAATTGTCTTTGGCGTTATTCTCCTATTACACGGAATCCTCAATCACGTTGGGATTAAAATCGTCGCAAAATTAAACGACTTTTCAGCCTGGTACCATATGGTCGTTGTTGCTATTCTGGTTGTCAGCTTAGCATTTTTTACAAGAAACGGCCTTCAGCCGGTTGATTACTTATTCCAGGTAGGTCAAACCTTCTCCGATAAGCCTTATGTTCTGGCCTTTTTAATCGGATTGTTACAGGCACAGTGGACCTTTACTGGTTATGATGCGTCTGCCCATACGATTGAAGAAACAGTACACCCACGTGTCCGCGCTCCATGGGGCATTTACAACTCCGTTGCGTTTTCATTTGTGTTTGGATTTATCATGCTGGCATTTGTCACGCTTTCGATACATGATGCGGCCGGTGCGGTGAAATCAGATAATGCTTTTATCTTTGTTATTAGCGAAGCTCTGGGCGGCACCTTTGGAGCAGTCGTGTTATGGCTAGTGACATTTGCAATGTTCTTCTGCGGCCTTTCGTCGATTACTTCCTTTTCGCGGATGATGTATGCTTTCTCAAGGGACAAAGGAATGCCGTTTAGCCGCCATTGGGCGGAAATCAGCCGGAAGTTCCGGACACCGGCAAAGGCGATTTGGCTGTCTGTAATTCTTTCGTTTGTGCTGGCGTTGATTGATTACATTACGAAGCTCGTGAATCCGGGTGCAGGTTACTCCACCATCGCCTTCCTAACGGCAGTAAGTGTGGTGGGTTTGTATGTTGCCTATGGGATTCCCATCTATCTCAAGCTGCAGGCAGAGGCTAAGGGGATCTTTCAGCCAAAGCATTACGGCCCTTGGAGTCTTGGAAAGTGGAGCAAGCCGATCAATATTCTCAGCATCCTTTGGATTATCTTCATTTCTATCATGATGATCATTCCGCCTAACCAAATGGCTGCCTATGCCTTGGCGGGAATGTTTATCTTGTTAATTATTATGGATTTGACTTATTATAAAAAGCATTTCAAAGGCCCTCAGTCAGCTCTCGAAAAATCAATTGATGAAATTAGAAGACTGGAAGACGAGTTTGAACATGGGAAACATTAATTAAAAAAAGGCCAGGGCCTTGCTGCCTTGTGTTGCGGGGTCCTGACCTTCAAAGTTTTCCTGATTAGAAAAAAAGAAAAGGCGGACCAGCCGCCTTTTGATTCTTTAACCTCTTTTACGGGATTTAAACACCCACATGTTGCCGTCTTTCCAGCAGCTTTTCGTTTGATGTCTGCCGTGGCCTGTATTACGCCAGTTTGTGCATTCCAGATTATGTGTTAAGCGTCTTGAAGTTCTTTTTCTGGACGTGCGGCGTCGAGTCGTATTTCTGCTTGATGTCATGATCGGACGACTAGTGTTCCGTTTAGACGTCTGGCTAGAAGTTCCTCTGTTGCCAGAAGTCCCGCGATGACGGCCTGGATCCATAAACATAAAATCTCCGAATCCGCCGCGTTGTACACCTTCAGCAGCTCTTTGAATATCCTCTGGAGAAAATTCTCTTTCTTCCATTTGAAGCACCTCCTTTTTTACAGAAAAGGGAGTACGAAATGAATTGTGCATTATCTATAACACCCACTCCTCTTTTAACAATTTACGAATGGACGCTTGTCTTGGTCTCGGACAATAGCCTATTCAAGGAAAAAATCAATAAATCGTGACATCCCTTTTACTCCATCATAGGTATAAAAGGAGGGGAGGATAGGGAATGGACGAAGCCGCAAAACTGCCAAACTATAAAATTTTTATAAAACCGAGCAACTTAAAGGAGCTTAAAAGGGATATATGGGTGGATATGCCAATCCCCGCACAGCTAAATATCGATGGCAAGAAATTAGAGGTAGATATCAGCTACCGCGGCTCCCATATTCGTAATTTTTTGAAAAAATCGTATTACATTTCTTTTTATAAGCCTAAAAAATTCAAAGGCTCCAGTGAAATTCATATAAATGCTGAGTATAAGGATCCTTCGTTCATACGGAATAAATTATCCTTCGATTTCTTTTCTGAGATTGGTGTCCTGGCACCATATTCCCGGCATGTCTTTTTGACCCTTAACGGCAAACCGGAAGGAATATATTTGGAAATCGAATCGGTGGATGAAAATTTTTTAAGAAGAAGAAACCTTCCCGCTGGCAGCATTTATTATGCCATCGATGGCGATGCGAATTTTTCATTGATGAGTGATTTGGATAAAGCCGTGAAAAAGTCATTGAAATCAGGCTATGAAAAGAAGTGTGGGAAGGCGTCCGAGGATAAGTTTTTAGAAAGGTTTATTTATAACATTAATACAATTCCTAGAAGTGAATTTGAGAGGGAAATTATTAAATATATTGATGTTGAAAAATACTTGAGGTGGATTGCGGGCATCATCTTCACGTCCAACTATGATGGATTTGTCCATAATTATTCGCTTTACCGTAACGGTGAAATAGGGCTATTCGAGGTGATGCCCTGGGATTACGATGCCACCTGGGGAAGGGATGTTAACGGGAAAGTGATGGAGGCGGATTATGTTCCACTTCAGGGCTATAATACGTTAACGGCAAGAATTTTGGATGTGGATTCGTTTCGAAAGCAGTATCAAAAGCTGCTGGTTGAAATTATGAATCAGCAGTTTACATTGGAATTTATGGTGCCTAGAGTTGAAAAGTTGCTTGGAATAATCCGGCCCTATGTCCTGCAGGACCCTTACAAAAAGGACTCGATCACACAATTTGACCAGGAGCTTCGGGTAATCACGGAATACATCCTTGAACGCAGAAAATATATCCAAACCGAAATAGTAAAGCTTAACTAAATTAGGCCGCAGGCTTTATGACTGCGGTGTTTTTAAAAGAACCATCCTATTTCGGATGGTTCTTTTATGAATTTAAAGGTAAACTTTCCGTCCTTCCCTCGAGGAGAGCCGTATTGCATCAAGCACCTTTTGTGTTTCATGGCCGTTCTCAAAATCAGCTAGATAAGGGTGTTTAACACCTATCACTAGAGTTTCATACAGAGCATCTAGAGCGCGGTTAAAGCCGTTATAATAACGGGCTGCGACCCCCGGCATTTCTGCAGGGGCTGTTATATCAGGTACTAGCTCAACTGCTTCAAGAGGAGAATCACCCGAAGAAAGGAGAACCTGGCTATCGTCTAACATCACCATTGTTCCTTCTGTACCAAAGACCTCTAAACGCCATGAATTGGCGGTTTGGCGGACTCCCGACACAAATTCCAACGTTACTGTAACCCCGTTATCAAGCTTTCCAATAACCTGAAAAGCATCATCGGCTGTACGGATTTCGACTGTTCCATCCCCAGAAGCATAGGTTGGTACATGGATAGGAAGATTAGCAAACACTTCATGAAAACGACTTTCAAGCCACCACTGTAGAGAGTCGGTCATATGCGAACCAATTGCCCCGAGCATCCCTCCGCCCGTCTCCGCTTTGGCCAGCCAGCCGCGTGGGTTGGATGAAAGATATGCATAATTTGGAAAAGCAGCCAAATAACGAACATGTAAAACTTTGCCCAGGCTGCCACCGTCCAAAATTTCCTTCACCTTTGTCCGGGCAGGCAGGAAGCGGAATTCATGATTAATGATCCCAAGTTTGTTTGCTTGGTTTTTGGCTGAAATCATTTCCTCTGTCTCCGACACATCTAAGCCCATTGGCTTTTCACAGACCACATGCAGACCTTTTTCATAAGCAGCCAGTACCATTTCTTTATGTAAATGAACAGCAGAAGCTACAACAACAAGGTCGAGTTCTTCCTTCTCAATCATTGACCGCCAGTCAGTATAAACATTATCTATACCGCTCGTGTTTCGGACATTCTCCACATTTCCTCGTGAAACACTTGCTATTGCGGTTACCTCAAATCCGTCATGAAAGTTCATCATCGGTGCATGCACTTTGGCGCCGAAACCGGTTCCGATAATTCCTGCCTTAAATTTCTTCATGTGTAAAACCCCCTCAATTTTAGGATAATTTAAGTGTAATAGGAACAGGTAGTTTGTGCTAGATAGAAGAAAAAATTTTCCTCTATGAACTTATACCAATTAGCGGAACCTTTTAGGATAAAAAACGTAATACATGTGGAAATGAAAAAAATGGAGGATTATAATGGAAGTTTGGATTAAAGATTTTATTGAAAGCTATGGTTACATAGGGGTATTTTTACTGATCGCTCTTGAAAATATTTTCCCGCCCATTCCTTCGGAGGTCATCCTGACCTTTGGCGGTTATATGACCTTGGATACCAGTTTGAACGTTACGGGAGTCATTATTGCCTCAACCTTAGGTTCTGTATTTGGTGCGGTAATTTTATATCGTCTCGGAAATTTTTTGGATGTGGAACGGTTTGACAGAATCATTAACCGGTATGGAAAATTGTTACGACTAAAAAAGGAAGATTTATACCGCGCCAATGCCTGGTTTAATAAATATGGTATTTGGACGGTTTTCCTGTGTAGGTTTATTCCGCTAATTCGCAGTTTAATTTCAATCCCCGCTGGGATGGCCAACATGAATTTTTCTCTTTTCCTAATTTTCACAACGATAGGAACACTGATTTGGAATACGATCCTGATTCATCTAGGTGCAAGCTTGGGAGAGAATTGGGAACTTATTACGGAAAAAATGGATAATTTCTCTACCATCATATATGGAATACTCATCATCCTATTAATTCTAGGAATGCTAAAGTTTATTAGGAAAAGTCATAAATCGAGAAAGGCTTAAAAATGTATTCGCTGATATATTGGATGAATTCGCTGATATAATCAAAAATCCGCTGATATAATTGAAAATCCGCCGATAACTTTGGGAAATTCGCCGATATCTCACAGTCCCTGTATGGAGGACCAATAAAAATGCCACTTTTTCAGAGAAGAAATTTTCTTTTTTCGAAAAAAGATAGGAATAATGAGGAAATATCCCGCTTAGGAGATAAAATAATGAATTTATTTTATGAACTGCATAAAGACATCCCTAGCGAAGGTCCCGGAAACAATGAATCTACTAGAAAAGCATATGAAATGATTAGGAATCGTGTTACTAAACCTGAGATCCTTGACATTGGCTGCGGTCCTGGCATGCAAACGATTGAACTAGCGTCCTTGACTGATGGAACGATTTTGGCCGTCGATATCAATGAGGGATTTTTGGAGGTGCTGCAAAACAAAGTTCAGGAGCTGGAACTGACAGACAAAGTAACGGTTGAGAAAGCCAATATGAAATCACTGCCATTTGCAAAAGGGCAATTTGATGTGATTTGGGCAGAGGGTACCATTTTTATAATGGGTTTTGAGAAAGGTTTAAGGGAATGGCGGAAATTCCTTAAAAACAATGGTATTTTAGTAGCATCAGAGCTAAGTTGGATCAAAAAGAATCCGCCGAAAGAACCTTTAGAATTTTGGTATAAGGCTTATCCTGAGTCGGGGACCGTTGAAGAAAACATTCAAAAAGCAGAGAATCTCGGGTACGAGGTAATAACGACATTTGTTCTCCCTGAAGAGGGCTGGTGGGAGCATTATTACAAACCATTAGAAAGCAAAATTGTCAGTTTCCGTGAAAAATATAAAAATGACGTGGATGCCTTAACGATTCTAGGAGAATTTCAAACAGAAATTAATTTATATCGAAATTACTCTGAATATTATGGTTATGTATTCTTCTATATATTGCAAAAAAAGTAAGGAGGCCAACAAATTAGCCTCCTTATTTTACTGTGAAAAGAAGAAAGAAACAATTTCTTAAACTGCCTAGCCTGCTGGGGATAATTATTTATATTTTTGGAGGAAAAAATTAACTTTTCTCGAACAATATAATCGTATGAAACTATGATTCTGAAGGTGGGCGAAAAAATGACTCTTGAACCGCAAACAAAGTTTTTATTAGACCAGTTAAAAGCTCTAGGCGCACCGCCGCTCGAAACTTTAACCCCACAAATGGCAAGAATGGGCTCCAAGTTTCCACAAGGGGAAGTTGAGGAAGTAGGCAAGGTGGAAAACCGGACTATTCCTGGCCCTGCGTCAGATATTCCTGTAAGGGTCTACTATCCGAAGGAAGAACAGTCAAGCTATCCTGCGTTAGTTTTTTACCATGGCGGAGGCTGGGTAATCTGTGATCTTGATACCCATGACAATATTTGCCGGGCCCTTACCAATAGCGCTGGCTGCGTTACGATTTCCGTTGATTATCGGCTTGCACCTGAACACAAGTTTCCTGCTGCAGTGGAAGACTCCTACGCAGCAGTACAATATGTGTACGATCATGCCGAAGACTTTAAGGTGGACCGCACGCGGATTGCTGTTGGCGGCGACAGTGCTGGTGGAAACCTTGCTGCTGTTATCAGTCATCTTGCAAAAGAGAAAAACACCCCGCCAATTTGTTTCCAGCTTTTGATGTATCCAAGTACCAACACTGGCGGAGTGCCGACCGTTTCGATGGTGGAGAATGCTCACGGCTATTTTCTAGAAAAGGGAACAATGGAATGGTTCCGCGATTGTTATTTGAACAGTGAGGAAGATAAGAAAAGCCCACTCGTATCGCCTGCCTTAAATGAGGACTTTACAGGCCTGCCGCCGGCACTAGTTATTACCGCCGAATATGACCCGTTACGTGACGAAGGGGAAGAGTATGGTAAAAAATTAGCTGATGCAGGTGTGGAAGTAGAAACAATCCGTTACGACGGCACCATCCATGGCTTTATCAGCATGGCGGCAGTACTAAACGTAGGAAAGGCAGCCTTGGAAAAATCCGGGGAAGCCTTAAAAAAAGCATTCAGTAAATAAAATACCTAAAAGTGTCTGGGCCATTATACAATCCAGGCACTTTTTAAAATTAAAAATAGCAAAATGGAAAAAGAGCACTTATAATATATTTTGCGGAATTTTGTGTAAATTATTATAACTTACCGTGGATCAAAATGAGGCACG
>NZ_JBLVQN010000057.1:0-39270 GCF_058323225.1 Neobacillus sp. PVCKKU3 | reverse complement strand
TCCCGGCACGCCCGCGGAAAGCGAAGCGCCTGGAGCGGAAATCAACAGACATATTTAAAAGAGCCATACATAAAAAAGGGGCTGCCCCTAAAAGTTACACTTTTGGGACAGCCTCTTTTATTTTAATTATTTAAATCACACTTCTCCAAAGGAATTACCTTTGTTTTCTTTGTGAATTTATAGCCTAACCAAAGGATAAGGAATAATGGCAGACCGATATAGGATACTAATACACCGTTCCAATCAATATGGTCGCCCATAAATGCTGAATAGTTTTGCCCAATTACGACAATGGCGCAAACAACAAAAGCAAAGATTGGGCCAAATGGGAACAACTTTGATTTATATGGCAATAAGTTTAAGTCTTTGCCTTGTGCCACATAAGCTCTGCGGAAGCGATAATGACAAATCGCAATTCCTAACCACGCGATAAAGCCGGACATACCTGAAGCATTTAAAAGCCATACATAAACTGTACCATCGCCAAAAAGGGATGCCAGAAAAGCAAGTGTTCCGACTAATGCTGTTACAATTAAAGCATTAACTGGCACACCATTTTTGTTCAATTTACCAAGAAATTTTGGTGCTTTTCCTTGACGTGCCAAATCCCAAAGCATCCGAGTCGATGCATACATTCCTGAATTACCTGCTGATAAAACAGCTGTTAAAATGACTGCATTCATGACAGAAGCAGCAAATGCGATTCCGGCTTTTTGGAAAACAAGCGTAAATGGACTTACAGCAACGTCTCCATTAGCAAGGTTTTCATTTGTATAAGGAATAATAAGACCGATAACAAGAATAGCTAACACATAGAATAAAAGAATTCGCCAAAAAACTTGCTTTACTGCACGTGGGATTGATTTTTCTGGGTTGTCTGTTTCACCTGCTGCAACACCTAAAAGTTCAGTTCCTTGGAAGGAAAATCCAGCTGCCATAAAGATTCCCAGCATGGCCATGAATCCGCCATGGAATGGTGCATCTCCAACTGTAAAGTTTTTAAGGCCAATTGCTTCATTTCCCATAATTCCAAAAATCATTAACGTACCAGCAATGATAAAGATCACAACAGTTACAACTTTAATTAATGAGAACCAATATTCCGCCTCGCCAAATCCCTTAACAGAAAGATAATTTAACAAGAACATGATAACTAAAAAGATGCTGCTCCATAAAAGTGAAGGAGAATCTGGAAACCAAAATTTCATAATCATTGTTACTGCAGAAAGTTCTGCTGCAATCGTAATGGCCCAGTTGTACCAATAGTTCCAGCCTAGGGCAAAACCAAGGGATGGATCCACGAATTTCGTAGCATAGGTACTAAAGCTTCCTGCTACCGGCATGTAGGCACCCATTTCAGCTAAACTTTGCATTAAGAAATAAACCATAATGCCAATGACAAGATATGAAAGAATCGCTCCACCAGGTCCCGCACTATGGATAGCTCCGCCGCTGGCAAGAAATAATCCGGTCCCGATAGTTCCGCCAAGAGATATCATCGTAAGATGGCGGGACTTTAAGCTCCGTCTTAATTCATTTTTATCATTTTTTGGACCCGTGGGCCTATTGTAAATTTCGTCTTTTCTTACCTGAGCTGTTTGCATGTTTATGACTCCTTTTAAAATTTTTTTATTGGAAGGAGTTTGGAATAAAAAATGCCCTCGAAGCAGATTCGATGGCATTTGTATATACCCCGCATCATACCTTCCGAAAGATAGCTCAACACGTAAAGCTGGTAAGGCTAAACGTGACAGTTCTGTTCCTGTTCGGAGACAGCCCCAGCATATTTCTCCAGAGAGAAAAACACACTTCGGCAGCTTTTCCTTTCAAACGGAGTCAAAAACATCTCTGCGTCTCGTCCATTTTACTGATAAAAACCGCGACCTCTACCTCATCGGTTTTGATGAGGATTTAATATTAAAAATGATATATTACTAGAGTATATATGTTTTAATAAATTTGTCAATATTATATATTGGAAACGAGGGATTAGGGGTTTTTGCTAGGTGAATATTAATGTAATATGCCTTTATAATTATTCAACTTATTCTTAGGGTGCTATTTTCCAGATAATTAATTGTTTTTTAAATATATTAATTAGTTTACATCCTAGCTATGAATCGTTATCATTTTTTTAAATAAATAGTGGAAAGACAGGAGAAATATTCATGCAGATTGTTGGAATTATTATCGGCTCTTTTATAATTGTAGCTGCATTCAATCTTTTCCTCATCCCTCACGAAGTTTTAAGTAGCGGGATGAGCGGAATTTCGATGATAATAGGAATGATTACCCCCATAAACACAGGGGTGGCTAATCTTTTGTTGAACCTTCCCCTATTAATCATTGGCTATAAAATGCTGGGAAAAAGATTTATCTTTAATTCAATCTTTTCAGTGTTCGTTATTTCTTTAGGACTTTTTTTAGTACCAGTATTTCCAGTCGCGAAAGATACCATCCTCTCATCAATATTTGGCGGAGCTTTGACCGGTCTGGGGGTTGGAATCGTATTTCGAAGCTCGGGTTCAACGGGTGGATTTGATATCATCGGAATGATTGTTTCCCGGAAGAAAGACTTCCCAATCGGGGTGCTCCTCTCCGGAATGAACGCGGTTGTCATTGTAATTAGCGGATTTTTATTCAATTGGGATGCGGCCCTCAATACGTTGGTTTCGATTTTTGTTACAGGCAAAGTGGTTGACGCTATCTATACGGACCATGTCAAATTAACTTTAATGATCATAACAGAAAAGGGCGAAGAAATGAGAAATCATTTGGTGGCCAACTTATACCGTGGACTCACCATTATGGATGGGGTTGGAGGATATACAAATGGCAGCCGAAAGATTTTAATATCGGTCATTTCAAGATATGAGTTAAACGAGGTTAAATCTTTAATTTCTGAAGTTGATCCGACAGCTTTTGTAAATATTACAGAAACGATAGAAGTAATGGGGTTGTTTCATCGGCCAAGCCCGCAATAATGTTTTTAAAAATAGAGGCCGTCTCAATACCGTGGGAGTTTAGTTCCCTTTATGAGACGGCCTCTATTTTGTATTTTTAATTGTTTATATATTTTTCAAAAACAAAGCCAAAATCTTTGACACAATATTGTTTTTTACTTTCCTCGAGCCACTGGAATGCTGCCTGATTTAACATTTTAAATTGAACAACCAAATTGTTGTCCGAAGTGGAGACGCGCCCTAATGTTGTGGAAGCGACATCGAGGCTTTGCTTGGCAAACTGAAGGGAAATTTCATTTTCATGGGTAATCTCGGAAATTTTTATAAGTGCCTTGTATAAATCTTTGACTTCCTCGATATGCTTTTTATGAATGTCAATGGAGAAAGGCTGAGACCCGATTTTGAATTTGATTTCCACGTCTAGGTCGACTGTACCAGCCGTTTCCAACATTACATCTGATATTTTATTTGTGGCATAGCTGTACCGATGAAGCATCCGCTTTTTGCTTGTAGCACTAGTACCATCAAGATGGATGAGAGCATTGTTTGTAAAGCAATACTCATCAGATTTTGATTTAATTAAGAAATAAATCTTTTCATTATCCTCATGCATCACGTAATCATCGGCATCCACCTTATCATAATCGGAAGGCTTAATCACCGACCCTACATCACTTAATCCCAACAAATCTGAAGCCACTTTTCCAAACATTGTGTCAACCTCTCTCTACTTATAATATTTGCCATTCTTATGTACGAATAGGAGGCACTGAGGTTTCGTAATTTGAATGACAATTTTAAATTTATTTCCAACATTTTGAGAGTATGTATTTTATTTTAAGGGAAAATCAATATTAACAAATTATTCAGAAATCTGTTATACTTTGGAGTGTTAAAATTTTCAAAGCTGACAAAATTTAAAGGGGAATACAATGCGTCCTATCGTCTTAGGCATCTTTGCCGCTTTCTTTTTTGCATTTACATTTATTTTAAACAGGGCAATGGACCTTGCTGGTGGCAGCTGGGTTTGGAGTGCATCACTAAGATATTTCTTTATGATTCCATTTCTATTGCTTATTGTAATGGGGAGGAAAAATCTTAAGCCGCTCTTGAAAGAGCTGAAAACGGCACCAGGAAAATGGGTTTTGTGGAGTGGTATTGGCTTCGGTTTGTTTTATGCACCGCTTTGTTTTTCTGCTTCCTATGCCCCCGGTTGGCTAATTGCTGCAACATGGCAAATAACCATTATTTCCGGTTCCCTTTTAGCTCCGCTTTTTTATGAAAAGGTCATGACCATAAATGGCCCAATAATAGTGAGAGGGAAAATTCCCTTTAAAGGACTGGCAATGTCATTAATCATTCTGCTGGGAATCGTTTTAATGCAGCTTGAGCAGGCCGGTACTCTTTCAGTGAAAGCAATCGTATTAGGAGTAATGCCTGTTATAATTGCTTCTTTTGCTTACCCGCTTGGAAATCGTAAAATGATGGATCTTTGCGGTGGAAGACTTGATGTTTTCCAGCGTGTTCTTGGAATGACTTTGGCAAGCATGCCTTTTTGGCTGATTTTGTCCATATATGGCCTAGTTACAGTGGGACCACCAAGTATAGGGCAAACATTTCAATCCGGGTTAGTGGCTATTTCTTCCGGGGTAATAGCTACCATCCTGTTTTTTCAGGCTACTGACTTGGTAAGAGGAAATATGCAAAAGCTAGCCGCTGTAGAAGCAACACAGGCAATGGAAGTTTTATTTGCTCTAATTGGGGAAGTATGGCTCCTAAATACCCCTTTGCCAAATGCCGTTTCTTGGCTGGGAATGCTGCTTGTAATGGGTGGTATGGTTCTTCACAGCTATGCAACTCATAAAAAGGCACCGCTCAGTGCCAGCAAGGAAAGTGCTTAGCATTTAAAAAAGAGGCTATAGGGACAGCCTCTTTTTCGTTATCCATTTAAGTATGGCTCGAGTTTGTCTATTAATCCTTGCATTAAAGCTGCATTTTCCTTATACATGTCTTTAGATTTTTCGCAATCTGTTGATAATGAGAAAATTTCCAAATCCGCCTGAGCCTTTTTTAGACTGGCCATTAATAGAGGCCGCTGAGTTGGGGCGGGTACCTGAATTTTATCATCATAAAGATCAACCGTAATCTCACCAAAAGAATCTACTTGACCAAGAAAAACATTGTCAAGGGTAACTTCAAGCTTTTCTAATTCTGTGTACAACCAGGCTCTGTTTTTTCCCGCGGCACGCAAACCTTCTTCGATGATATTGCCATCCATAATAATCGTATTTGGTTCCTTCTCATTTGCCATTTTCATTTGTAAATCTTTAGGGGTTAATGGCCGATTTTCCCTTTTTAATAGAGCTGTTAGTTTTCCACGTGGCTCTAGGATTGCAAACTCCACATCTGCCACTTTAAAAATATTTTTTTCTCGAAGAAGAGTGGAAATCTCGTCGATGGTAAACCTTTCCTTTTTTAAATTATCCTCAAGTATTTTTCCATCTTTAATAATTACTGTTCCTTTGCCTTCTGCGAAATCACGAAAATATTTACTCTTTAAGGATAAGTAGTCCACTAAAATTGCCACAATTCCAAATAAAATAATGGCCGCGGCCCCGTGCAAATAATTCTTTTCCAGCCCTGTAATGGCTTCGCCCGCGATACTTCCAATGGTGATTCCAGAAACATATTCAAAAAAGGTAAGCTGGGATATTTGCTTCTTTCCAACCAATTTTGTGGTTAGGAATAAGAGTCCAATAAAAAGAAAAGAGCGGAGGATAATTTCAACAAATCCGTTCACTTCAGTTCACCCCAAATCATGAGCCCTTATATTGCGGTTCTAGTCTTTCAAGTTCTAAAACACGATATTGAAGATCTTTTTTTATTTTTCCTATCGTAAACATTGATTCATGAAATGCTTCTTTCGCGCTTTGATCCAAAGAATTTAACGCCAATGATGATAGCTGCGATTCAATCCCTTTTAGGGAGGCAAGACATTGTTTAACATTTGATGCAACTGTCATATTTTGCTCCTCCTTATTAAAATAGAAAATGGGTTGGCGAAATCGCCAACCTATCTTTTACTGATTGTATTGCGGTTCTTCGGCTATAATTTCCTGGATGCGCGGTTCAACACTGTCAATGATCGTCTGCGTTTGCTGAGCCGCCTGCTGATAAATTTGCTTGGCGCTTTGGTTTTCAGTCTGCAAAGCAAACGATTCAAAACTAGCCTGAGCCGATTTTAAACCTGCCAAAGTCTGTTTAACTTGTGTACCTACAGTCATTCCATTTCCCTTCTTTCTTGAAGAAATAATTCTTACTCTGATAGTTTGCGTATGATAATTTGACTTATGTATAGCCAATATGTTGAAAATCTGGGAATGGTCATTTATAAATTTTAATTTTCGTGCATATAGATGGAATGAAAAAAGGACTATTTTTGGGGGTGGAGGGATTGTCGAAAATAGGAAAGGATGATTTTACAGCAGGGTTTGTCCCGCATCATAACCACGGTTCTGTTGACTATACAGGGATGAGTGCCGGGCATGTACACCAGTGCCTAGATGTAACCTCGCCGCCGATTCCAACTCAGGACGGAGGGCATATTCATTATACGGAGGGATATGTTTTATTTGAAGATGGTCATACCCATCATTACCGTGCCTACTCAGGTCCAGCGATCCAGGTTGGAAACGGAATGCATGTTCATTATTACGATTTCCATACGAGTGAAGATGATGGCCATAGCCATCATGTCAAAGGTGTCGACCACCCAGCACCGGGAACAAAATAAATCTAAAAGGGGCTGTCCTTCATATAAAGGCGGCTCTTTTTTTGTGCTTTATTTATTCAAAGGTTGTAAATTTTTTGTAAAATTAAGGTAAAATTGGTTAGAGGGGGGTTAAATGTGTTATTGAAAAGAAATAGTTCAACAGATGAAAACTCAGTTAAATTGGCAGCTTATACAATTATTTTGTACATAAGCAGTTTGTTTGTACCATTTGTAGTTGTTGCGTCTTATCAGAGCCTTGTATATTATTCCCGTTCCCAATGGCTTTTTGCAACACCTTTTTCGGCTTATATCACCTTTATGGCAGGAATGCTTTACGCAGCATTGGTATTAACCGTTTACCTCATTTTTAGACAACGGTGGGAAGGACCGAAATTTAAATGGACGACAGTTTTCCTTCTTATAATTTCCATTCCAGCATTTATCTTAAGTTTAACTACGTATTACTACATAGATGAAAAAGGAATCCATAATAATTCTTTAACGAGTTTAACGGAAGAAGAGTATGGGTGGGAGGAAATTGCAAAAGTAAAGATTGTCTATAGAAACCACCAAGGGACGACTCAATATTACCAATATCAATTCGAAAAAAAAGATGGCAGCGTGATTACAATTCCTTATGATGTTAAATTTAGGGAAAACATAAGAAGAATAGAAGATAAAATTAATAAATACAACATCCTCGTTACGGATAATTTTAAGAATCCGATTGTCGATTAGAAAAATTAAGGGTCTGACTCACTCTCGTTAGGGGCAGACCTTTTTAATGATTTTTTCCAAATGTTCACAGAACTGCCACAAGTAATGCGGTTATGCTCATTTTTGGGTGCTATAATAAAAGTGTAAAGAAAATACACAAACCTAACAACTTAGGAGGCTCAACCATACGTGTTCGTTCCGTTTGTGAACGAAGTAGTAAGGTAAAACTATTCCAGCAAAAACGGAATAAAGAGTCATCGGTCCAATACCGAAAATGATGTTTGTTTTAAAAGGGATTTGAATTCCATTTAACATGTGAATTAATTCCTTCAACGGAACAAACACAAAATCGGCTGATCTTTCATAGTTTCCAATTAGATTTACATAAGCTAATTGGGAATGAAATTGAAAAAGTAATTGGCTGATTTCATGGTTGGGTCTCCTAAGTTGTTAATAAAAAGGAGCTGCTTTAAAAATAAAGCAGTTTCTTTTTTTATTTGTGAATAAAGATGCAAAGTATTATACATAGGTGCCATTATTCGGTATTCTATTTATAGGAATTAAAATGAAAGGGGCAGGATAATGACAGGAATTCAAGATCTTAACCTAAAGGAGCAGCAGGAACTTGCAGCAGAACTAGAAAAAATCCACCATCGAAAATTGACAAAAAAGAAAATTCTCCAACGCATTTTATTAATCACCCTTGGTGCCACCCTAATGGGGGTCGGACTAGAAATCTTTCTCGTTCCCAATAATGTTATTGATGGCGGAATTACCGGAATTTCCATTATGCTATCATATCTAACAGGATGGAATTTGGGAATATTCCTTTTTATTCTAAATATCCCTTTTTTCTTTATCGGCTATAAACAAATCGGAAAAACGTTTGCTCTCTCTACACTATATGGTATTATCATTCTTTCCATCGCTACTACATTACTCCATCCAGTTCCAGCCTTTACACAAGATATTCTCCTTGCGACCATATTTGGAGGAGTTGTCCTCGGAATAGGGGTTGGTATAGTTATACGGTATGGAGGATCTTTAGATGGTACAGAAATATTAGCCATTCTTTTTAATAATAAACTCCCGTTTTCGGTCGGGGAGATTATTATGTTCTTTAACCTCTTTATTCTTGGAAGTGCAGGCTTTGTTTTTACATGGGACCGCGCTATGTATTCTTTAATAGCCTATTTTGTTGCCTACAAAACGATTGATATTACGATTACCGGCCTTGATGAATCCAAGTCAGTTTGGATTATCAGTGACAATGCCAGACAAATAGGCGATGCCATTCTGCATCGACTTGGACGTGGTGTCACATATCTAAATGGAGAAGGTGCTTTTTCCGGAGATGACAAAAAAGTGATTTTTTGCGTCATCAATCGTCTTGAGGAAGCGAAATTGAAGGAAATTGTCACCGATTACGATGATCATGCCTTTTTAGCTGTTGCAGATATTGCCGAAGTAAGGGGCGGAAGATTCAAAAAAAGAGATATCCATTAATAAGAAAAATGATGGAAATTCTAGTTTATTGCCGAAAAAGGTAATTTGTCGTTTTTGGTCTTAATATCAAGAAAGCTACGTGAATAAATTGTAAATTCTGAAAATTAATTGTCGATTTATGATGAAAATGAATCTAAAGTAACTGCATGTTTTGTCACACTATGCGCTTACCTAGGAAATAAAGAGTGCAAAAAAAGCAAAATTTCCAAAAAAGATGGCAGAATGCTCTGCCATCTTTACTTGCTTATAGTAATAGTTCATAAACCTCATTCAGTTGGTAAGCTCTCTTCTCGTCTTGTTCCTCACGTGCATATTTAATTTCATCAGGCAGGATTTTATTTAAAAAGTCCATTTCTTTACTGCTTAAATCCCGGACAAAATCCCCTTCAGAATGATAATGCCCTTTTACGAGCTTTTGATATACTTGTTTGCCATCTGTATGGTTATCAGTATAATTAGATAAAATTTCGCGAAGATATCCCAAGGTTTTATCCATGATTTCACCCATCCTTTCACGTCCTTATTTTTCATCGAAAGGCTATTAATATTCACTGGAACGGGGTCTGGAAATTATTTTTGGTGAAATCAAGAAAAAAAGCAAGTACATGTCGTACTTGCATTAAAAGATTAATGGAAAACCGAAGCCAAATCCAACAAACGGGAAGAAGACTGGCGGTCCAAAAAACGGAGGTCCAAAGAAAGGGAAGCCATAACCATCACTAGAGCCTGAAGAGGCGGATAATTCCTTAATCTCAAGTCCGTCTTTTCTCACCTTTTTCACTTTTCCAATTGACCATTCGCCCTCTTTATTTTTAAAATGAATCATTTGACCTTCCAACCGACGCGCTTGTTCATAATTCAATTGCACTCGTTAATTCCTCCAATCACCTGTACTTGCTATAAAATATGAGGGAAGTCCTATTTCTGTAAGGGCAAACAACCAAATCTCGTCCCATTTTGTAATAAAAAGAAAACAGCCCTTCATTCAATTTTGAATTTAAGGGCTGTTTTTTTACTATTTCGTACAAGTAATAATTCGGTGGCTCAAGATATCATGGTACTTAACAAGAATGTTTCCATGCTGATTCAGAATACCAAAAAGCTCGGGCTCAAAATTTGCGGAGAAATTAAATTCCTGTCCAGTATTGCCATTAACGAAATCAAGCGGATGCACACTTAGCTTGGTATCGTGAAAGCCAGTTTCTTTTAAAAGCTTTCTCCAATCCTCCTCTAGGAGCAGGGAATCGACTGCGTAAAACTCTTTAATTTCCATTTCTTCCTGGGCAGTAAGTTTTTTGTTTATGGTCATCTCATTAGCTAGAAAACGGCCACCTTTTTTTAATACCCTAAACAGCTCCTTTAAGGCCTTTGGTTTATTAACAAAGGCTAAAACAGATTCTGAAAGGACAAAATCAAAGGTTTCATCTTTAAATGGAATTTGTTCTATAGAACCTTGAACTAATTGAATGGGAAGCTGTCTGTTTTGGAAACGGTTCTGAGCTTTTTCAATCATAATAGGGTTAAGTTCCAATCCAAACACGTTTGCCTTATATTGCTCATACAAATAGGCAGATGTCTGTCCAGTTCCGCATCCTGCATCTAATATATAAGAATTCTGTGTAATTTTTTCTTGCAAAAGCATATTTTTTGTTAATCCAAATCCACCGGGATGGGCACCACCAATGCCAAACTTGGCAAGGAAATCAATGTATGTTAGGCCTCCCATAGACACACCACCCTATTTCTTTTTTGCATCTTATGAAAAAGGGCTATAATAGGTTCTCTTTTCACAGGTTATTTATAAAATATAAACATGAGCCAGGGTAAGAAATGGAGTGAAGGATATGGGGATACGAAGCACATTATTATGGATTTGGAAATTGTTTGATCCACTTTTTTATCTTTTCTCCCGATTACATTATATAGGGGATGTGAATAATAAACCTTCTGTATTCAGGGTTAGGTTAACTAAATATAAGGGAAAAAAATATATTCTCTCTGACGGGACAAAAATTGATAAAAATGATCTGCTGTTAAAAATTCATTTACATAATGTCCGTATTATTTCGGAAATAGGCAAGATTAAAAACGATTTAAAAAGAGCAAAACTTACGTATAGGCTCGTTTTACATTCCATGCCGGCATTAGCAAGTTATCTCAAGGAACATCCCGATGAGAAAAAAATAATAGGAATAATTGGTATTACATCTCTCGACCGCGGTGTTAAAGCTCTAGGATTTGAATGTTTTAGACCGAAAAGCCGCATTTACTGCTTTTTTAAGAAGCTTGGACAGTTGCCCATTTATTTTCTCTCCAATTCCTCTTTAAGAAATTTTCAAAAGTATCATCTAACGTATTTATTTTTGTCCAAGGAAACGCTTTATTCGAGATATAGGCCGGATTCTTCCGAGAAATAACAAATTATCTATGGATTCCTTCTCATACTCCTTTAAAAACTGTACAAATTAAGCAAATGGAAGGGTGTAAGACATTCTTCACATTTAGCGTTAAGGGGTGCATAGCATGAGAAATCTAAGCAGAATGCCGTTTTTAAAAATGTTTAGGCCTAAAAGAAGGAATAATGGAGCCATGTGGGCATCTCTTATAGGAATCGGTGCAGTCGTTTATGGGATAACGAGAGGAAAACGAAACGACTTCGGCCTGCCTATTAAAGATGCGGTTAAAAGCATTGCACCAAATATGAATTTCACAGGAATGAATAATGCAGTTAAAAACATGGCACCAAATATTAACCTCGAAGGTATGAATAATGCAGTAAAAAATTTGGTGCCAAATATGAACCTCGATAAGATGGATAATGCAGCTTTAACTGAGTTCTCTGAAGAGTTGTTAAAGAGTGCCTTAAATAATGATCGTCACTAATATACAAACGAAGAGGCTGTCTTAAATGTCAGCCTCTTTTTAATAACGGGGATTTGGAATTTTTCTTGGAATGTAATTGCTTGTTTCTGAAGTGAAAACCTTTATAATCAGCAAACCACCGAGTGTTCTTGCTCGGATTAAAACAGGCTGGCTGTATTTATTTTTAAAAACAAAATCAGGTCCATACCAACTGACCGTAGCATCTCTGCCTGGTGGAATATATGGAACTTTACGGCTGTGGGAAAAACGCTCCACAATTTCAAGTCCAGCGTTATCGACAGCATTAAAAAGGGTCGAAGAAACCTGGCAAATTCCGCCTCCGATATCTTCTGCATATTCTCCTCTGACAATTACCTTTGCTGTTAAGTAGCCCTTGGCTTTTGTCCGTTTTCCGACCACCTTGTTAAACGAAAACGTCTCACCTGGAAAGACAACATAATTATTAATAGCTTGGGCAGCTAATTTAATATTTGTGGTTCGGTTTTTATTAGACGAATTAAATGAAGTTACATAACGGCCAATTCTTACTGTACTGATTTCATTTAGAAGTTCACTGTCTACCTTTGGGTAAACGGTGACCATCGGAATTTCCAATCTGTTCGGGGTATTGTTATAAAAATAAGTATAAAACCGCTCCGTAAAGGCTTGGCGATGGATTTGAGAGCCTACCTTTTCGGGTATGATATTTCCATTATGGTCAAGACTTGCATTTTCAGGCTGATCGGAAACCTTTTTATCCAGTTGGTCTAAAAATTGGTCATATTTTTTAGTGTTAATAATTGGTAAATCTGTATAGGGGGAGAAAAAGTCCACTCGGCTAATCTTTGCTATGGTGCTGTCGTCCTTTGTAATTGTCAAATAATCAAGCTGAGAGACAGATTGAACAGCCAGCCAAAAGCCAAGAAACAACGATAATCCCATATTACAAAACCTCCTCATTATAATATGAGTTGAAATTTTATCTTTCATGTAGCTAAAAAAGGAATTCTTTACAGGCATTTTTTTAAAAAATGGGGAATATGGGTTTACAAAATTAATAAAATATAATATTATCATTATTGATAATGATAATGAAATTTAGGAGTAATTATTTATGAAGGATTCCAAAGTTGATGTTATATTACACCCGGTCAGAATGAGAATCATTCAACAATTAATAAACCAAGAACTGACGGCGCAGCAATTAAAAGAATTGCTTCCTGACATTCCGCAAGCATCTCTTTATCGAAATATCAAAAAATTGGCGGATGCCGAAGTGATTCAAGTTGTTGCAGAAGTGCCGATCCGCGGGACGGTTGAGAAGGTTTATTCCATTCATCAAACAGGAATGGCAGTTAGTCCAGAAGAAATGAATAACATGTCTAAGGACGAACATATGGGCTTCTTTATCAAATTTTTGGCCAATTTGATGGGGGAATTTGAGCGCTATTTAAACCAGGAAAACATTGATTTAGTTGCTGATGGAGTAAGCTTTCGGCAGGGGACTTTTTATTTAAATGATGAAGAATTTAGGGAATTTATCAAGCAACTTACAGCTGTATATGCGAACATATCACAAAATAAGCCTGAGAAAGGAAGAAGAAGCAGGATAATATCGAATATTTTCATACCTGGGGAGAAAATGGAGTAATGGGGACTAGGTCACTAGTCTCTTTTTTATAGAAAAAATGAAAAAATTGTAGAAATATGCTATATTAGCATTAGATAACAAAAGAATAGGAGAATGCTAGCAAACTGCTAACATAAGAAACGGGAGTGTCTGTTTTGGAGCAAAATGACAGAATTCAATTGAATGTAAGAATTTCGAAGGACACCGCGGCGAAACTTGATGAGATTGTCGAGTATTACCAGCAAGGATTAAAGCTTGGTAGAATCTATAAGGGTGATGTTCTGACAGATATTATTGAAAAATCGTATGAAGTGATGAACAAACAGAAAAAAATGCAAAAAAGATTTTAATAAGGAGGGGCTGTCAAATGGGACAGCCTCTTTCCAGCTAATAAGAAAGTATAAGTGCAACTATGCCTCTGTCTTCACCCTTAGGGGCTCGCCAATCGGCGAGTTTTCTTTATTTTCAATGCGAAAATTGTAAAAATTTATTAGAATATTTAGAAAAGAATTTGAATTATTACTTTTTGAATAGTATAATTATAGTTATTACATACCAACCGGTTAGTATAAGAATCGCGAACAATTTTTATGCGGGCATCTAAGATGATAATGTAAGCGCGTTCAAACTAACTATACCTAAATTTGAGAAAAGTGAGGTTTGATAGTTTATGAGATTTTCAGGCAAAACAGCCATTGTAACCGGCGGAGGAAGCGGGATTGGGCGAGCAGCGGCCATCCGATTTGCACAGGAAGGGGCAGCGGTAGCAGTAGCAGACGTTGATTCCCTTGGTGGTGAGGAAACGGTCAGCATCATAGAAAACGCAGGAGGAAAAGCAATCTTCGTAAAAACAGACGTTGCAGACTCCAACCAAATAAAAGAATTGATTAGTACAACAACGAATACCTTCGGCTCTTTAAATATCATGTTCAACAACGCTGGAATTGGCAATTCCGAGGTAAAAAGCACGGATTTATCAGAAGATGAATGGGACAAAGTCGTTGATATTAATTTAAAAGGAGTTTTCCTTGGCATTAAGTACGCGGTTCCTGAGCTAATAAAAGCAGGCGGAGGGGCAATTGTTAACACGGCAAGTCTATTGGGATTAAAAGGGCAAAAGTACATGTCAGCCTATAATGCATCTAAAGGCGGAGTCGTGATTTTGACGAAAAACGCCGCACTTGAATATGGAAAAAAGAATATACGTGTAAATGCGATTGCACCTGGTGTCATTGATACTAAAATCATTGAAAACTGGAGACAAAATGAGTGGAAATGGCCGATCATCTCAAAGGCAAATGCCCTTGGCCGAATTGGCAATCCTGAAGAGGTAGCAAATGCTGTTTTATTTTTGGCATCAGATGAAGCCTCTTTTATAACAGGTGCAACACTTTCAGTTGATGGCGGAGGTCTGACGTTCTAATTGAAAACGAGGAACTGCTGCAGCTAGACAAGAACGAAAGTGAACTGTGATCTATAAATATCAATCGGAGGTATATCGATGAGTTATCCAAAAGCATGGCTAGCAAATTATCCTGAGTCTATTGCAAAGACGATTGAAATTCCTAATATACCGTTAGGTCATATTTTAAAAGAAACTACTGAAAAGTTTCCGGAACATAATGCTCTATCATTCTATGGAAAAAAAATAAGCTATAAAGAGCTATCCTCCCTAGCGTTTGCATTTACTTCGGCCATCCAGCAAAACCAAGTCCAAAAAGGCGATCGGGTTGCCATCATGCTGCCAAACTGTCCGCAATATGTGGTTGCCTATTATGGCATCCTAAACGCCGGCGGCATTGTCACACAAGTCAACCCGATGTCTGTTGAAAGAGAACTCATTCATATTCTAAACGATTCCGGTGCGGAAACGATGGTTGTTCTTGACGCCCTCTACCCAAGGGTGAAAAGCGTGCAGGCGCAAACTCCATTAAAAAATATTATTGTTGTCAGCCTTCAGCCTTCAGGACAGGATTTTGCTCCGGATCGCAGCTTTGAAAGCTTCCTACAGGAGGGCAATGGAACTGTGGTTCCGGTAGAATTTGAACCTGAACACGATGTTGCTGTTCTTCAGTATACAGGCGGAACAACAGGCCGTTCCAAAGGCGCCATGCTGACACACCGCAATATTTTGGCTAACGTACTTCAATGCCAGGAATTTTTTAAACATGAAATGGAATTTGGCAAAGAGAAGTGCTTAACCGTCATCCCTCTTTTTCATGTATTTGGAATGACTTCATGTATGAATCTTTCCATCTATACAGGCGCTGAGTCCATTATGCTTCCGCGTTTTGATCTTGAAGAGGTGTTGAATACAATCAAAACAGAACAGCCAACGACCTTCCCTGGAGTTCCAACCATGTACGTTGCTCTAACTAACCATCCAAAGGCTGAAGAATACGGCTTAAATTGTATTCGGACATGTAATAGTGGAAGCGCGCCAATGCCGGTTGAATTGCTTCGTGAGTTTGAAGGTAAAACAGGAGCGCAAATTTTGGAAGGCTACGGATTATCGGAAGCATCACCGACAACACACTGCAACCCGCCATTTGCTCCGAGAAAAACGGGCAGCGTCGGTATTGGAGTACCTTCAACAGAATATAAAATTGTCGACTTATCAACAGGAACGGAAGAAGTGCCGACAGGCGAGCTAGGAGAAGTAATTATTAAAGGGCCGCAGGTTATGAAAGGGTACTGGAACATGCCGGAGGAAACGGCCAATACCTTAAAGGATGGCTGGTTGTATACAGGCGATATTGCCAAAGTGGATGAAGATGGCTATTTATATATTGTTGACCGGAAAAAAGACATGATCATCGCAGGAGGATTCAATATTTATCCTCGTGATATCGAAGAGGTTTTGTATGAGCATCCTTCTGTCCAAGAGGCTGTTGTCATCGGGGTGCCGGACCCTTACAGAGGAGAAACAGTAAAGGCGTATGTCGTCTTAAAAGCTGGAAAAACGGCAACAGAGGATGAGATTATTCAATATTGCAGAGAAAATCTTGCAGCCTATAAGGCGCCGCGCAATGTGGAATTCCGTGAACAGCTGCCAAAAACCGGAGTTGGAAAAATCCTTCGCCGCAGCTTGAGAGAAGAAGTTTTAAAACAGTAGGGCACACTTTATGAAAATTTTTAAAAAGTTCACGCAATCAATATTATAGAAGAGATAAAGTTTATGGTATAATCTCGAATAGATATTTACATGATTGTGAGGATATTAAGGTGAAGGAAAAAATAACGGAACAAAGCATCCGCTTATTTGAAGAAAAAGGATTTAGTGAAACGTCCATTCAAGACATCGTCGATACACTAGGGGTGACAAAAGGGACCTTTTACTATTATTTTTCAAGTAAAGAAGAACTGCTTATGGATATCCATCTTGGATATATTAGCGAAATATTGAGCCGCCAAGAGCAAATCTTAGGGGATGAGTCAAAAACCTTTAAGCAAAAATTATTTGACATTATTTTAATGTTAATTTCCGATATTAAGATTCGCGGCCGTGCGGCAAAAATCTTTTTTAGAGAAATGAAAAATTTAAGTCCGGAACATGCTGCATTAATTGTGCCGAAACGGGATCAATTCCGTTTAAATACTGAGGAGCTGATTCAAGCTGGAATGAAAAATGGCGAATTTCGGCCAGATTTAAATGCATCCATTGTATCTTTTGCGATTCTTGGGATCGTAAACTGGAGTTATCAATGGTTTAACCCAAAGGGAGCTTATACGGACCAAGAGGTCAGCGAGATATTTGTCGATATGATTTTAAAGGGAATTCAATTACGCGGATAGAAATAAAAAGAGGGATATTAATGCTGATTAAATCCCTCTTTTTAAATCGAGGACATACCAACCGGTTAGTATTGGTGAAAAACTCCAGAATTAATAGGTATAAATCAAAAGAATGGTGCATTTCATTTATTTGGAAAGCTTGTTTTTCAAAACGAATGTAGAGACGGAGGTTTAAAAGAAGAATATGCACGAAATACAGATAACTGTTCGTTTCGGCGAAACAGACGCATTAGGCCATATCAATAATACCAGTTATTTCATTTACCTTGAAGAAGCAAGGATTCGCTTTTTTGAAGCAATTGGCTACCAAGTTGATGCACGGGATTGGAATTTTATCCTTGCTTCTACGAAATGTGATTTTATAAGCCAAGGGTATTTCAATCAACAATTAATAATTAAAACAAGTGTCTCCAAAATTGGATCAAAAAGCTTTCACCTAGACCATGAAATCATTTGTTCGCAAACTAGTAAACTGATTGCCCAAGGGAATGCGGTGATGGTCTGCTTTGATTTTGAAAAACAACAAAGTGAGCCGCTGCCAGAAGTTTTATTAGATAAACTGAAAAGTCATCTGGTGTATTCATAGGGTTATCCACAATAATAAAAATCTGAATTTTTTGAATTGAAGGGAGGATGAAAACATGCCTTATCAAATGAATAAGGATACGATTCCTGTTCGTATAGGAGAGGAGTTAAATCTAGCTATTTTAGAAACGTTTTTGCGTGAGAATATTAAGTCATTGCCGAGTGCCCCGCTGGAAATTTTACAGTTTTCTGCAGGTGCCTCGAATTTAACCTATCAAATTAGGATAGGAGATTGGGAGGCAGTGTTAAGACGTCCTCCTCTTGGTCCGGTGGCACCAAAAGCACATGATATGGAACGGGAATTTAAGATTCTGACAGAATTAAATCCCATCTTCCCGGCCGCGCCTAAGCCATTTCTGTTTTCCGATAATCATGAGATAGTCGGCAGCCCATTTTTTATCATGGAGCGAAAGCATGGTATTGTCTTGGACACTTCATTTCCTGCTGCCGTAAATGTGACACCTGAGCTTTGTAAACAGATTTCGGAACTAATGGTTGAAAACCTGGCAAAACTGCATGCTCTTCCCTACAAGGAAACAGGACTTATGCAAATAAGCAAGCCTGATGGCTTTATGGAGCGGCAGGTTCACGGCTGGATTGGCCGTTATGAACGGGCCAAAACGGATGAAGTTGCCGAGGTGGAATCCCTGAAGAAGTGGCTTGAGAGCAATATTCCTAAACATTCAGAGGCTGCCGTGATTCATTATGATTATAAGCTGAATAATGCGATGTTAAATGATGATTTTACCGAGATGGTCGGTTTGTTTGATTGGGAAATGACTACCGTAGGTGACCCCCTTGCTGATTTAGGGGCTGCGATGAGTTACTGGAGTCTCCCTGAGGACCCGCAAAACATGAAAAAAGGGATGGGCAGAGATCCGGTTACCGCTGTCCACGAAGGTTTTTTCACGAGGAAGGAATTTATTGAGTGTTATGCCAAAAAAAGCGGCAGGGATGTCTCTATCTTGCAATTCTATTTGACGTTTGCTTATTTCAAACTCGCTGTCATCTGTCAGCAAATCTATTATCGTTATAAGAAAGGTCAAACGAGCGATACAAGATTTGCAACCCTAAACAATTATGTTAAGGGATTAATCCAGCAAGCGACATTTACAGCCAATGAAAAGCTTTAGCAGGGGGATGGAATGAAATGGCCAAAATTCACCTTCTTGTGAAGAAGGAAGATATCAGTGAGGAGAAAATTTTAGAAGGAAATAAAGTGGCAGTTGTTTTAGACATTCTTTTAGCCACGACAACCATTGTATCAGCTTTAAAGGACGGAGCAAAGGAAATTATACCTGTTCTTAACAGTTCCGAAGCTAGTGATTTAGCTGAAAATTTCATGCCCGATACCTGCCTTCTTGCTGGTGAACTGGATGCGAAACCAATTGACGGCTTTTTATATCCCAGTCCAACCTTAATCAGGGAGAACGTCAAAGGTAAGACGCTCATTTTATCTACCACAAATGGAACAGTTGCTTTAAGAAAGGCTGCTTCCGCCAAGAAGGTTTATGTAGCCTCGATTTTAAATAATCCTGCGGTTGCCGAAACGCTTGCGAATGTTGGGGATAAGCAGACTATTCTTATCATTTGTTCCGGAAATTCCGGAGAGCTCAGCTTAGAAGACTTTTATGGTTCAGGGCATCTAATTGATTGTTTGGTAAAAACAGGCCAACACGAGCTAACAGATGCAGCAAAGGCAGCTATGTATTTTTACCGCGGCCAGGAACATGCTGGATATGAAATATTCGTAAACTCCTATGTTGGCAAACTATTAGAAAAATATGATCAACATCCAGATTTAAAACTCGCGGTTTCTAAAGGGATTACATCAATCGTGCCGATTTTGAAAAATGGAAAAGTAGTAATCGAGACAGCTTGCACTGTTTAGAAAATTTAAGTAGATCAGGGGGGATAACGGATGAGGTTTTTAGATACCGTTGCGTTGGTTACCGGGGCTGGAAGCGGAATAGGAAAAGCCGCTGCCATTAGGCTTGCAAGTGAAGGGGCAAAGGTCATTTTGGTGGGCAGGACAAAAAGAAAATTGGAAGAAACGACTGAAGAAATCAATCGCCAAAGCAAAATACCGAAGGCTGAAATTTTTCCGGCGGATTGTACGGATGCCGAAGATGTCGAGGAGCTTGCGGATTATGTCCGGCAGCATTATGGAGACCTCCACATTCTTGTTAATAATGCAGGAGGGTCACGACACAACAAAATATTAGACATGTCGGAAGCAGATTGGGACTATGTTCAAAATGTTAATTTAAAGAGCGTATTCCTTGTCTCAAAAGCAATGGGGAAAATCATGATTGAGGGCGCACAGCGTTCCGAGCACAATCGTGCGATTGTCAATATTGCCTCATTATCGGGACACCAGGCTGGGGCAGAAATTCCTCACTATAGTGCAGCTAAAGCGGCAGTGATTAATTTTACAAGATCACTGGCGTTGGATTTTTCTAAATACGGAATCCGCGTGAACTCCGTTTCGCCAGGGTTTGTCGAGACCCCGTTGACCGAACGAGGCCTGCAGAATGAACGTTTTGTCCGTGCCATTGAGAAAAATACGGCAATGGCGAGAGTGGGAACTCCCGAGGAAATTGCAAGTGTCATAGCGTTTGCAGCATCCAGCGATGCCTCTTATATGACTGGTTCCGATTTACTAGTGGATGGCGGCTGGCTGATTAAATAATTTCAAAAACCTTAAAATTTTTAAATGGAAAGGGAGATTATAATGGCGCAAGAACATTTATTAGTAGAAAAATTAGGACCTGTTTTATCACTGACCTTGAACCGCCCGGAAAGTCTCAATGCCTTTAGCCCGGAAATGATTTTAGGATTGAAGGATGCTCTCAGAAACGCGCAAAATGATGACGATATCCAAGCCATCGTGCTATCTGGGTCCGGCCGTTCCTTCTGTGCCGGCGGTGACGTGAAAGGGATGGGACAGGGAAGGTCAGGCGTTCAAGTTTATGAACATATTGGCAAACTGAATGAGCTTATTTTATTAATGAAGGATGTTGAAAAGCCGATAATTGCCGCGGTTCACGGCTTTGCTGCGGGTGCAGGCTTTAATTTGGTTCTAGCCTGTGACCTAATAGTCGCAGCCGAGGACAGTAAATATGCGCTAAGCTTTTCCCAGGTTGGGCTGATTTCTGATGGAGGCGGTTCTTATTTCCTTCCTAGATTGGTTGGTCCGCATTTAGCCAAGCAGTTCTTCTTTACAGCAGAGCCTATTCCGGCCGAACGTCTTTATCAATTAGGTGTCATCAATTATCTTGTTCCGGCTGAGAAGCTTCAAGAAGAAACAACTAAATTAGCTTTAAAATTAGCGAATGGTCCAGGATTGTCATATGGAAAACAGAAGAAACTGGTTGATAAATCGTTTACTTCATCGCTGGAAGAGATTCTTGAGCTAGAGCGTTTAACCCAAATGATTATGGTTGAATCAGAGGACCATAAAGAAGGAACTACAGCCTTTAAAGAAAAGAGAAAACCGGTATTTAAAGGAAAATAGGAGTTTATGAAGGAGACCCCCTGAGTCCACTCAAGGTCTCTTTTTCTATGAGAATATTAACAGAATATGAACAATGTATTAATTAATAGGGAAGAATAATACTGAAGGTTTGCTATGTTTGCAAATTTGTTTACACTAATAGTATCAAGTTTCTAACTCTGGGAGTTGAGCATTAGTGAAAATATTAGTGATCGAGGATAATAAAAGTGTTTGTTCAATGATTGAAATGTTTTTTGCAAAAGAAGGGATTGAAGGAGTATTTGTCAATGACGGATTAGAGGGCTACAACCAATTCAAGAATGGCACATGGGATGCTTTGATTGTTGATTGGATGCTGCCCGGCATGGATGGGGTCACCATATGCCGAAAGATCAGAGAAGAAAAAAATACAGTCCCCATCATTATGTTAACAGCAAAGGACAGCGAGTCAGACCAGGTTCTTGGCCTTGAAATGGGAGCGGATGACTATGTA
Source organism: Neobacillus sp. PVCKKU3 (assembly GCF_058323225.1). Taxonomy (NCBI): domain Bacteria; kingdom Bacillati; phylum Bacillota; class Bacilli; order Caryophanales; family Bacillaceae; genus Neobacillus; species Neobacillus sp. PVCKKU3. Next base: position 17,451 of record NZ_JBLVQN010000057.1, on the reverse strand, counting down.
ACGAAGCCGTTCAGCCCGCTGACCCTTATGGCCCGGATTAAGGCAGTAACCCGTCGTGTTCAGGTTCAGGCACCAAAAGATAATGAAGGGGTATTGGAAACAGAGCATTTTAAAATCAATAAAACAACCAGAGAAGTAATGGTTGATGGGGCTCCGGTAACCAATTTGACCCCCAAGGAGTTTGATTTGCTTTTCTATATGGCGGAGCATCCTCGCCAGGTTTTCTCACGGGAGCAGCTGCTTGAAAGGGTCTGGGGCTATCAATTTTATGGAGATGAACGAACCGTTGATGTGCATATTAAAAGGTTGCGGAAAAAGGTGGAAACTTCAGAGCAGCCATTCTTCCATACTGTTTGGGGAGTAGGGTATAAGTTCGATGACGCGCTTAAAACAGACTAAGTTCCGTTACTTTTATCAACAGTTTAGCAGCCATATCAGCATTATTATTGTAGCGTTTTTACTATTAAGTTTATTATTTGCCCATTATCTTGAAAACCTTGTTTATAGGAACAAGGCGGATGAACTAATTTCCTATGGCAAAGCTATTTTGTCAGATATTAAAGAAAATCCGTATGCAACCGAAATTGTGCTTAATAAATATAGTTCTGTTTTACCAGCTCGTAAAATTAGCTTTAGTTTATTTGATCGGGATGGCAAATTGTATTTAGTTTCTAATCGAGGGCCAGAAATTAAATACCTGCCTCGGGAGGATTGGGAAAACCTAAAAAAGGGTAAGACGATTATTGTTCAAAGCGATTATAAAAGATTTGACCAGGATGGCGTAACATTTGTCGTTTTACCCTATTTGGAGAATGGAAAATTTTATGGGGGAATCCTGCTCACATCACCAATTAGCGGTTCCCTCCAAATGATACAGGAAATAAATAAAATTTTATTGTATACTATTTTGATTGCCTTTGGTGTTTCTTTCCTTCAAAGCTGGTACTTATCAAGAATTCATGTAAAAAGGATTAGAAGGCTTCGGGAGGCAACCTCCCAAGTATCTAAAGGGGATTATAATGTTCATGTTCAATCCTCGAATTACGATGAAATCGGAGAATTAGCAAATGATTTTAATCACATGGTTGATAAAATCAATACCTCTATGGCCGAGATTGAAAGCTTGGAAAACCGCCGTCGTCAATTTATGGCCGATGTTTCTCATGAAATGAGGACACCGCTTACGACCATAAGCGGAGTGATTGAAGGGCTAAAAAACAATATGATTTCTGAAGAAGATAAAGAAAGAGGCATAAACCTAGTCAGCCAAGAGGCAAAAAGACTGATCCGTCTCGTCAATGAAAATCTTGATTTTGAAAAAATCCGTTCCAACCAGATACAGTTAATGAAGGAAGAAATTGAGCTTTCGGAAGTTCTTGAGATAATACAGGAGCAATTAAGTCTTCAGGCGGAAGAAAAAAACAATCAAATCATTGTTGAGGCAGCACCGGAAGTTTACGTAAATGCCGATTACGACCGGCTTATTCAAATCTTAATTAATATAACGAAAAATAGCATTCAATTTACAAGAGAGGGAACCATCTGGCTTCGCGGAAGGGAAGAGCCATACAGCGTCATAATTGAAGTGGAGGATACCGGAATTGGGATTGATCCTGCTGAAGTAGAAAAAATTTGGCGCCGCTTTTACAAAGCTGATATTTCCAGAACCAGTAACCCTTATGGTGAGTTTGGTCTAGGACTTTCTATTGTGAAACAGCTAGTGCTTCTCCATAGTGGGGATATAAATGTTGTGAGTGAAAAAGGGAAAGGGACAAAATTTATTATTCGTTTTCCAAAATAAACGTCGCGGGAAAATTGCTCCCGCGGCTTTTTTCATAATAATTTCTAAAAGCTGTTAAAGTTTGTTAATAATTTCTTAAAATTTGTCAGTTATAGTAAAGACAAGATAAGAAGTTAACATACTTAAAGGAGAAGATTAAGATGGAATTCAGAGATCCGAATGAAATCAATCAAACTCAAAACGAAACGTATGAAGTGACAAGAATCCAGCATGGAACGGAGCAAATGAGGACCGCTCCTCCTGTTAAAAGTAAACCCAAAAAAGGTTTTGTAAAAGGAGTTGTTTCGACAGTAGCGGCAGGAGTGGTCGGATCTGCATTGACATTAGCAGTCCTGCCGCATACTGATTACTTCCAGAACTATTATCCGGCAGCAGCAAATCAAGACACAAGCAGTTCACAGGCAGCTAAGAGTACGGCTTCAACGGTTAGACCGGTGTCAACAAAGTCGACTTCAGATTCTGCTTCTATTGCTGATACAGTGGAGCAGGTTTCAAAGGCGATTGTCGGTATTGTCAATTACCAGCAGCAAAATGATCCGTTTTTCCGTAGTTCAAATTCATCCCAAAGTGTAGAATCTGGATCGGGCTCAGGGGTTCTTTTTCAAAAAAAGGGTGATTTTGCCTACATCGTTACCAATAACCATGTGGTAGAGGGTGCTTCGAAGCTGGAGGTTTCCTTATACAATGGTGAAAAAACTACAGCAGAAGTTGTCGGCACAGATGCCTTGACTGACCTTGCAGTTTTAAAAATTGATGCTAAAAATGTTACGACAACAGTTCAATTTGGCGATTCATCAACCATTCGTCCCGGCGACCAGGTTTACGCAATCGGAAATCCATTGGGGCTAGAGCTTTCCAGGACTGTAACCCAGGGAATTGTCAGTGCCACGAATAGAAGTATTCCAGTTTCGACATCAGCAGGGAACTGGGAAACCAATGTCATCCAGACTGATGCAGCGATTAATCCAGGAAACAGCGGAGGAGCGCTAATCAATTCTCAGGGGCTTGTCGTTGGCATTAATAGCATGAAAATTTCCGAAAATGGTGTAGAAGGTCTGGGATTTGCCATCCCAAGCAACGATGTTATTCCAATCGTTAATCAACTAATCCAAAACGGAAAAATTGTGCGTCCCTATTTAGGGGTTGGACTGGCAGACTTAAATCAAGTTTCACAAATGTATTGGCAAAGCCTTCCTGAAAATATCACCAAAGGGGTTTTGGTCATGAATATTGACCCGAATTCCGCCGCAGCAAAAGCAGGCTTCGAGCCAAAGGACGTGATTGTTTCTATGAACGGAACAGCAATTGCTAATTCATCGGATTTAAGAAAATATCTTTACTCTAAGGTTAAAGTTGGCGATGAGATTAAATTTGAAATATATCGTGATGGAAAACAAAAAACTTTAACTGCCAAGTTGACGAATAATAATAGCGACTAGATTTAGAAAAGATAAAACCATTAACTTCAAATTTGAGGTGATATGGTGAACCGAATTGGAAAATATGCAACAAGCGATTTTGCGGATGATATTGAGCTGCTGAATATGCTTTTTGAACTCCCTGAGAAGGATAAAATGCTAATGTGGTCTGAAGGCTATATTGACCTTGTGATTGAAAAATTACCTGTATATGCCCGTGATATTTTGGAGAAAAGGATTGAAAAGTGGGAGGATACAAAAGCTTATTTTGAAAATCAGCTGAATGAAATTAAACAAGACCAAGAGTTTTTAGCAAAATTAAAGGGCGAACGGAAGGAGTTCGCTCTTTTTGTCATGAAACGGTATCCAGAGTTTCAATCACTGTTGTTTTTGTTATATGATGGAAACCTTAAAGAAAGCGATTTAAGGAAATTTGTTTATCGGCGAAGATTTAGTTCTGGTAAAAAGTATCTCCATTAAGTAATTTTCATTTTATTTAAGAAGATTAGCGGCTCTATTCTAATTTTACCATCTTTTCGAAAGGCGAAACATTTCATATAATGAGTATGTTCCTATTCAAAAAGGTGGTCTCCTAATGCACTTTACTTTTTCCTTAAGAAAAGTACTATTCGTTCTTTTGATAACCTTACTCGGTGTGATAACGTCTGTCATTATCCATTTTCCGCTTGTGATTGGTTTTCTTCCAGGATTCCTGATTCTATTTCAACTTTCTGTTAAAAAAGGGATCCCATATCAGGAGATTTTTAAAATTTGCCTGAGAGGTATAAATAAAACAAAAATCGTCATTTTCATACTATTTTTAGTGGGATTTTTATTACCCTCCTGGTATCTGTCCGGGACGATTGACCAAATGGTTCAAGTAGCTCTTGGTCTGATTAGCCCGGAGCATTTTTTTCTGCTAACATTTATGGCTGCGTTAACCATCTCGATGCTGCTCGGGACAACTGTTGGAACATTAAGTGCCATTGGAGTTCCTATTCTTGGAACAGCAATGGTTTTGCATCTTCCCGTGGCGGCGGCTGCCGGCGCTTTGGTTTCAGGAGCGTTTGTCGGAGATCGGACATCCCCGTTTTCGAGTTCGCATCAGCTGGTTTCACACATAGTCGAAATACCGGTTAAAAAGCAGGGGAGAGCAATGTTTCTAACTACCATCCTCGCGATTTTTCTTTGCTTAATCTTTTACGGTGTTCTAGACCATTATTTATCAGCCAAGACAGCTGTCTATTCTTTGCATTTCGAATGGAGCAAGCTATCGTTGACTAAATTTATCCCGCCGTTGGTCTTAATACTTTTTGTGATTTTTCGAATGAGTATCATTTATGCTTTTCTTTCTAGCATTCTATCGGCATCCATTCTAGCTGTTCTGGAAGGCCATGCTTTTGGCAAAATAATCAAAGCCTTATGGTACGGAATTGATGGTTTGGGCGGCGGGTTCATTCATATGTATGAATTGCTGCTATTTTTGGCTCTCGCCGGGGCCTATAATGGATTATTAGAAGAATTAAATGTCATTCAGCCTTATTTGGATAAATGGCTGCAGTCTTCGCGCTCCTTAACGAGTGACACCTTTAAAGTCCTGACAGCCACTCTGATTATCAGTTTAATTGCCGCTAATCAAACGCTGCCGATTATTTTGACTGGGAGGGCGTTCCTGCCGCATTGGTCCAATCATTATGGGAAGGAAGAGCTGGCTAGAGTAATGGGAGATTCGACAATGCTGTTTCCAGGAATGGTTCCATGGAGTGTATTGGCCATTATGTGCAGCACCATTGTCGGAGTTTCGTTAGTGGAATATTTGCCGTATGCCGTATTTTTGTGGATTTTGCCATTTTTAACTTTTGTGATTTCTCAAATAAAACAAAGGCGTAATAGGTATCATAACCGAACTGCCGCAGCATAAACAGGAGCCATTTTTTGGTTCCTGTTTTTTTACATATGGAATCCCTATGAATGAAGTCCAATTTTATAACATATAAGTGGTAATAAAGAACTTGGACAAGGGATGACGAGATGCTGAAAAAATGGGTCATAATTGGCTTTGGAACGTCGATGATTGGAATTGGCATTAACGGGTTTATCCTCCCCTTCCACCTAATAAATGGCGGGTTTTTTGGGATTAGTCTGTTGGCCAATTATCTTTGGGACTTAAACCCGGGAATTATATTTATTCTATTGAATATACCGGTTTACTTGTTTGCGATTAAATATGAACCAAACCTTTTTATCGATGGCTTAATAGGTGCTATTGTTTCAGGGGTAATGATTCAATTTTGGCTGCCGCTCGGCGGTGTCTTTCATATGCCTATCTTAAGCAGTATCATAATTGGTGCCATTATAATCGGGATCGGTGTTGGCGTCATGTTAAGAAATCATATCAGTCCCGGCGGAATCGACTTGCTTGCGCTGATTATTTCCAAATGGTCCAAGGTGAATGTAGGGTTGGTTGCCTTAACCATCGATGGAATGATTATTATTTCAGGTCTGCTTCTACTAAAGGATCCAAAATTCTTGTATTCATTAGTCATTGTTACGATTATCGGTTTATTAATCAGCCTTATTACCTCGATTGGCAGAATTGAAATTTCAAAAATTAAATAAGTAAAGATGACGATGTTCACCATTTATTCACTCATTTTTCAGAATTGATTGCTATGATAATAGTAAAAGGAAATTTTTTGAAATGGAGTGTTTAGGGTGAATATTTTACTGGCGGAAGACGATGTCCGGCTGGGAAAAATAATGACACACTTGTTAAAAAAAGAATTTCATCTTGTCGATTGGGTGACCAGTGGCAAAGAGGCATATGACAATGCCCGCATCTATAACTATGATGTTATTATTCTGGACTGGATGCTGCCCGAGGAAAGTGGACTTTCTGTCTGCAAACGGCTGCGCGAGAAGGAGATCCAAAGCGGCATTTTATTTGTTACGGCTAAAGGTGCCAATGAAGACATCATCACTGGTTTAGATTCAGGAGCGGATGATTACATTGTAAAACCATTTGAGTTTAATGAGCTTTCGGCACGGATTCGGGCAATTTGCCGCCGGAAGGAGAAACCTGTTGAGGAATTGATCGCGATCAATGATTTCTCCTTGAATCTGAATACCCATGAATTAAAAAGAAATGGGTATATAATTGATTTAACAAAAAAGGAATATCAATTATTGGAATTGTTGATGCGAAACGCAAATCAAGTTATGACAAGAGAAATTTTGTTCGAAAAGCTTTGGGGCTATGATTCTGAAGTTTCGGATAATGCGCTTGATGCCCTAGTGAAATTGGTGCGCAAAAAGGTTGATATTCCTGGAAAGCCTTCCTTAATTCAAAATGTCCGTGGAATCGGCTATAAGGTGAGAAGTACCAATGTTTAATCAAGTGAAAAGGCGTTTAACGGTTGTTTATACCTTATCGCTGGTCAGTTTGCTTGTTTTGTTTATTGGAATCCTCTACTTCCTTATTTCGCATGAAATCAATGCAAAGGAAGAGGAGCAGCTAATTGGGTATTTTGACAAAGAAAAGTCTGATTTCCTCGAGGACCTTTATGAGGGCGAACACCATGGAATTGATTATGATCCGAACCGAACGATATTTTATTATGTACTTAACCACAAGAAAGAGTTTGTGTATGGGGAGGAAAACATTCGGGGATTTTATCGATGGGTGGGAAATATCCCAATTACAAATGCTGACCAAGCGGAAAGGATTCAATGGGAAGATAAGCATTTACTTGTCGAGATACATCCTCTTGGTTCTAATGGCTTTGTCGTCCTAGGAATGGATATTACCTCAGAAAAACACTTGATTCAAAAAATCACATGGACGTTGATTGCTTTAACGGTATTTTTTAGTTTGATTTTTGCCTATTTAGGTTATTATTTTGCTGGACAAGCGATGAAGCCAATTAAAACAGCTTATCACAAACAGGAAAAGTTTGTTTCCGATGCCTCACATGAACTTAGAACTCCATTAAGTATTTTTTACAGTTCGATTGACCTGTTAAACCGCGAAGAGAGTCAGAATATGAGTCCACTTGGAATAGAAGTTCTTCATGATTTACAAACTGAAGCCCAATTAATGAATAGACTGGTCAATGATTTACTCCTATTGGCCAGAAGTGATAAGAAACAATTAACCATGGAGATGAAAGAGGTTAATTTATCGGAATTGTTAACATCCATATACAAGCGGTTCTTACGGAAGAAACCAGCCAATATCATATTTGCGCAAAAAATTGAACCTGAAATTTTTCTAGTTTGCGATGAAACAAGGATACAGGAATTAGTATATATATTGTTGGATAATGCATTCAAGTATACAAATGAAGGGACAGTAAAGCTTACATTAACATTAAAATCTGCTGAAAAAGTTATTACTGTTGAAGATTCAGGGTGCGGCATTGCGCAAGAAAATCTTCCTTTTATATTTGACCGTTTTTACCGGACAGATGCCTCAAGAGCAAAAGGCGGCTCCGGTTTAGGTCTATCAATTGCCAAGTCGATTGTAGAGGCCCACGGTGGAAAAATATCGGTGCAAAGCATGCTGGGTAAAGGCAGTGTTTTTACGATCACAATAAAAGACAAAAATTAAAACGGCAGGATTGGCTGCCGTTTTAATTTTTCAGTTTGCCTTGCTTAGCCTCAGAGCCATGCAAGATGGTTTCGATATATTTTAGGATTGATAGAACTAAAATGAGAGAAATACTGCCGGCGTATAAAACCAATGCCCACCGCTCTGTTGAATCTGTTCCAATCAATAGCCCGTGCAGAACCATTAGCACCCAGGCCGGAAAAACTGCAAGATGGAGTTTTTTCCAATTTTTTATCCCTAATTTTTTTATGAAAAAATCTGAAGAAATCATCACAATGAAAAATAGATAAAATGATAATGTGCCAAGAGCAGAATATATTGGTTGATTGTTTGCAAGTAAAGGGACAAAAAGTTCTGGAATAGAATACGGAACATATTGATCGCGCCAAATTAACATGAGATGAAAAATAATCGTCAACAAACCATACCAGCCGCTGATTTGATGAAGGGAAAGAAGATAGGCTTTCTTTTTCTTCATCACCGTAAAGGAACTGACCAACCCGATAGCAAGGGAAGTGGTCATGAAAAAATAGGCCAAAAATCCAGAGCTTCGAATCAATGTCCATATCGAAATATAGTCGTTTATCAAGATATCACCTTCCTTTAAAGGTAGTAATCGTTTCATCTTCATGAACCAGTAGCACTGAATAGTGGGGGGTTATATCCGCCAATGCCTCCATTAATGTACAATCTTTTTCCATAAAGCAAAGCTTAGCCATTACCTCTGCGTCCTGGCAGTTTTCTGTAATGACAGTTGCTTGAAGGATTTTTGATTCAACTGGCAGACCTGTTTTCCCGTTTAATAGGTGGTGTTTTTTCTCATTCTCCTGTACCCAACTGCGATAGACGATATTAGAGGTAGCGATGCTTCCGTTTTTTAATGGAATAGTAGCCATTTCTTGCTTTTCTTCAAAAGGGTGGGCTACACCGATTTTCCATTCCTTCTTTCCATCGGACCAGCACGTCATATCGCCGCCGCCGTCAACAATCCCTGACTTGGCCCCACCGATATTTTTTAGCCATCGTGCTGCAGTTTCAACGGCATAGCCTTTACCAATACCTCCTAAATCTATTTGATTTCCACTGTGTTTTTTTATCGTAAAGGTCTCAAAGTTGAAAATATATGGCGTGTGTTCATCAGTACAATTGACTGGCACTTCGTTCCCAACTTTCAAACTAGTTTGAAATGGAAAGGAGTTTGTATAGCCGTGGTACTGCATCTGGGCAAGTAAATAGGGTGAGAAGTATCCTTTCGTCTTCTTGCGATATTGTTCTGCCTGATAGAGTACGTCAAAGAGCGGAGGGGACACCTTAGCGGTTTCTCCCGGCGCCAATCTATTCAATAATCCGAGTTCATTGTTGGGAGTAAAACGAGACCATTCCTTTTCAACATAGCGAATCCATCCGGTCATAATCTCCTTCCAATTTGAATTGAGAGTATTGGAGATGGCAATATAAAATGACGTGTTCATTGCCTCTAGGACCAAAAAATCAAAATCATCATGATCTTCGGGTTTGGCGGTCACTTTGTCTTACACCTCCCGAGACAGATTCTCCGTTTATGACAAAGTTAGACCAATCAAGTTTGGCATATTCCCTTTCTTCTTTGCTCATTGATTTTGTTAGAGACAGGTCATTCACAACAGACCCCTCATTTCCCGGATTTGTCCCAATTTGTGTGATGACAAAAGCTGTAAGAGCGGTTCCTGTTACGCCTAGCAGCCATTTTGATTTCGTTGATTTTGCCATTTTCCTCACCTTTCCTTTATAGTGGTTTTAAAGTGAATGCTGAATTTGTGTCATCCCAGGAGACGCGAAAGCCCAGTCCGTTTGCTGCTACTGAGATTGGAAGGAATACGGAATTTTCCATATAGACAGCTTTTGTCGGCATTGGAGTTTTCCGTTGATTTTCATAGATTGCATTCGAGCCTGCTCGAACAATTAATTCCTTATCACCCTTTGTGAGGATGCAAATTCTACTCTTAGGGTAAAAAACTGCCTGTGCTCCCACAGTATCAGCAAATGCCTTTGCTGAAATAAGCAGTTGCCCATTCTGTGGAATGATGTAAAGGCGAGATTCCTGGTTACCATTGTTGACTGCCATTTCGGATGGACTATCTACTGGTAAAACGTTATTGGCATTAGTTCGCGGTTCCCGTGTCCATATATTCCAAAATTCTTGTGATTGGGCTTGCGTGACGGGACTTTGGACCTGATTTTCCCACCCCTCGAAGTCGTCATCATGATCTTCCATTTCATAGTCCTCTTCATCATTTTCATCGTTAGACTGAAAATAATCACGCTTCCCATCATCGTCATCATCCGCTATAACAGCAGTTGTTCCAATTGAGAAAATCACAAATAAGCTGGCAAGTACGGTAAATAATTTTTTCTGTTTCATCATCGATTGGACACCTCCATTTATCTTATTAACTGAAGTTTAGCCCCTTTGTCTGAAAGGAATCTGAAAAGACTATGCTAAAATAAAAAAAGTTCAGTTTATAAGAATGGGGAATGGTCATGAAACCAGTTAGAGATCGAATAAAGGAAAATTTAGCTGTTTTATTCGTAGGCTTTAATCCCGGGGTCCGCTCAAGTGAAACAGGCCATCATTTTGCAGGGCCAAGCAACCGTTTTTGGAAAATCCTTCATGAATCAGGGTTGACACCAAGAAAATTGGACCCATCGGAAGGTGATGTATTGCTGGAATTAGGAATGGGGATTACAAATATAGTGGCAAGGCCGACAAAAGCAGCTGCTGAAATCACGAAGGAAGAATTCAAAGAAGGCAGGGACATTTTAAAACAAAAGATTGAAAAACTGAAGCCTCAAATTGTTTGTTATGTTGGAAAAGGCGTATATCTGGAATACAGCGGCCGGAAAACAGCCCTATGGGGGATACAGGAGGAGGCCATTGTGCAAGGGGCGGTTGACTTTGTTGCGCCGAACACAAGTGGATTGGTCAGAATGAAGCTCGATGAGATGGTGGGGATTTATCGGGAGCTTGCCAGGTTAGTCGCAAAGTAAAACGACGGCTCAAGGAGTCCGTCGATTCTTTTTATTGGTATTTTTTTTGATAGTGGGTTAGGGCGATAAGCGGGAAGATGTACCGGTAGCTGTGATAATGTATATAGAAGGCTCCGCCCATTCCCTGTCCTTTCGGATATTCTGTTGTCCAGTCGTCTTTATCTAACGATTCTAATAGATAGGCAATCCCTTTTTGGATGACGGCAGTTGGTTTAGGGGCAAGCGTAATCAAGGCATCAAGTGCCCATGCGGTATGTGTAAGGGTACTGGATTTGAGTGGAACGTAGGTCTTTTGATAATCGCTGTGACAGGACTCTCCCCAGCCGCCATCCGGATTTTGAATATTTTTTAACCAGTCCGCGGCTTTTTGAATACGTGGGTCCCTTTCTGGTACGTCAACTGCCAGTAATCCGGTGATGGCTGCCCAGGTTCCATACGTATAGCAAATTCCCCAGCGGCCATACCAGGAGCCGTCCCGTCTTTGGTCTTTCCAAAGCCAGTTGATCCCTTTTTTTATGACAGTATGGTTTTTGGGCAAATTTGTATAATTACCAAAGAACTCTAATGTTCTTCCAGTTAGATCGGCACATGTCGGGTCCTTTAGCAAAAACTCGCCTTTTTCTAACGGCAATAATTTTAACAAATTTGAATCAGTTTTTCTCTCAAAGGCTGGCCAGCCGCCGTTGTCATTTTGCATCGACAACGTCCAGCTGATTCCCCTCTCCCAAGCCGCTTTTTCAGAGGAGGCAATTCTTGAAAGTGATCTAAGGGAGGCGGTAGTGTCATCCACATCGGGCAGGATTGTATTTATATTCGAAAAGCCCCAGCCTCCGGGCAAGCTGTTGGGATTATGAATCACCCAATCGCCAAATTTATGCTGCTGGCGGCTTAAAAGGTAACGATTTGCTTCTGTCACCATTGTGTCTTCCGGTGATAATCCAGCTGACTGCAAGGCAAAGCAAATTAAGGATGTGTTCCAAACTGTGGCCGTTGTATATTGCATATGTGGGAACCCGTTTATTTCACATTTCATGGACTTTAGTCCCTCGATCGCTTTTGTAATAGTGGGGTCCGTTTTTTTGTAACCAAGCGAGAGTAGGGCGAAAATCATTAAAAAGGTACTGCTGAAGTAACTTAAAAATGTTCCGTCCGGTTCAATTCTGTCCAGCATGTATTTTTTTGCTCGTTCAAATGCTAGTTTTCTAAGCTCTTCAGGAATGCCAATTAAATTCTCCACTCCCTCTTCAATCAAGGATAACAACGAGCGCCATTCATCCGAGCGAATCCATTGTTCGTCTACCTCCCGATGGATGTGCAGGTCGGTTAAGTCGGGGGCATTTTTAGCTTTGATTGCTAATTTCTTGGCGGCGAGAATCATTATCGGTGTCAAATTAGCCCGCCCAAATACAGAAAAGGAATAGAAATTGATCGGGAAGTTAGTCGGCAAAAGAATAACTTCAATCGGCAGTGGTGAAAACGATGGCCATCTGTATTGGCCAGTAAGGGCAAGCATAATTTTGGTAAACGTACTAACCTCTTTTAGACCGCCATGGGTCAAAATAAATTTCTTTGCCGCCTGTAAATTCTTGTCTTCTTTTGAATAATATCCGGAGAAAAGGAGGGCATAGTACGCCTCCAGTGTAGATGATACATTTCCATTTCCCTCGTCATAAAAAAGCTTCCAAGCCCCGTTTTTTTCCTGCTTACTTACAATCCGCCTGCAAAGTCCTTGGATTAATTCCTCATCATGTATCTCCAATGTGCGTAATAAAATGATGGTATAAGCATCTGTTGAAATTCCTGTATCAAAAGGATAATCCCAGGAGCCGTCAGGAGATTGGTCTTTTTTAAGGCTGTCAATAATCCAATCGATACCCTTTTGTATATCCACCATCATGATCACTCCTTTCTCAGGCAAAACTCCTTAGGCTATACATATTCCTATTGTGCAAGGACCATTCGTATTGGGGGTATTTGCCATGTTTTTTTGGAGAAATCGTGACAAACCGCCGCTTGAAAGCATCCGGGCAGAATTAAGAAAAAAAAATAAAGGGGCAGCTGTGGTCCAGATCCCGTTAACAGGGAGAGATCAAGTTCTTTTAGAAAATATAAAAAAGGAAACAGCAAAGCATAACCTTAATAATGTCACAAGGACAAAAGCTTACCTTGATTTCTATCTCCAGTACCCAGATATCCAATGGGCGTTTTTGGGTCATATGGTTTCACGAAACGGCGGGTACAACATGACCGATTTAAAAGGGGAATTTTTAACGAAACTGCTATCAAAAAAAGAAAGAGATTCGTTTTTTTCTTTTTTGGAGAGAGGCAATTGGCTGATTTTCCAGGATGTTTATCCGCAATTTCTGCTTTATGAGGAAAGTCTGCGCAGGGGTAGACCAATGTTTTATATGCTTTCGCATTTAAATGTTTCGACCTTTATGGAAACGATTTGGAATCATTTTTGGGAAAATCATGACCGCTATATTCATTGTATTGCAATGGTCATTAACGAACAGAGTTACTTGGAAAAAAGGGTGGTTCAAAATCCGGTTTACCAGAAAGAGGTATTAAATAAGTTTGAATTTATTCTACAGGACGTGCTTTCCTTCAACCATATTCTATTTCCTTATGGGGATGGCGGACTGAAGGGCCAGACGCTTCACCAATTTGAATCCCTGCATGAACGGATTTTACTTGGGAAAAGGTTATATTCCGTTCTTTTTAAAAATAAAGATTTTCATATACAGGCTTTGGAATGGGCAAAATTGCATCCGCATACTGGATCGCGAAAGGATTATTGGCCGCATCTTTTTAATAATGTGAATGAGGGGACACCCGGCATAGCTTATCCGCTGCGCTTGAAATCCTGCAGGCTTAGGAAGGGAGCGAGAAGATTTTACAGCCCGAATCTTGAAAATGCCTGGAAAAATGTCAGCCAGACGGAAGCGGAGCCTCGTGATTGGTTTGAAGACTGGCGTGTTGCGGATTATCTAGTGGACGATATGGAAATGATGGACGGGGAGATAAGGGATGAATACTGTAAAACGCTTGAACGGCTCGAAATCGCAGCTCTTGCCAAAAAGACGATTAACTTTTAAGCATGTGTTGGCTGGCGGTGTGCTAGGATCATTAATAGGGACTTATTTGGATCTTTATTTTGTAGGGAAGGGAATGTATGAGTTTACGTTTCGCCCGCTAGCGGACGTTTTTTCCATAAATATCGGGTTTACGCTGGTGGTGCTTCCGATATTTATGGCCGTTTTTTTATATGTGATTGCTGGTTTGAATAAATGGGGGAGGATGGGTGTAATCCTGTTTGCCAGCTTATTGATGCCCATTCTAGAAAAATTAGCTGAGGTTCTTGGCTTATTTAAGCATGCGGTGGAGTGGAAGCACATTTACACTTTTTTTTTGTATCTTTTATTTTTATCAGCGGTAACGACGTTTTTTCAATGGCTGGAAAAAGAAGAAAAATAAAAAAGCCGAGACATAGTCTCGGCTGCCCCTTCCGTCCGTACAGTGGTTAAGTGTCCCGCAACAAGCGAATGTTCGGAAGGGGTAAGATTATTTTAACACACTCTTGTAAGAAATATAAATGGGCAAATGTGCCAATACTTTCTTTTCTTTGATGAAAAGTGTATGATTAAGATGATTTTTTACATAAGGAGTGTTATATATGGCTAAAAAAGGATACATATTGATGGAAAATGGCGCGAAAATTGAGTTTGATCTATTTCCAAACGAAGCGCCGGGGACAGTTGAAAACTTTGAGAAACTGGCGAACTCTGGTTTTTACAATGGGGTTATTTTTCATCGAGTAATTCCGGGCTTCGTATCTCAGGGTGGGGACCCTACAGGAACAGGTATGGGTGGCCCTGGCTACACTATAAAGTGTGAAACTGAAGGAAATCCACATAAGCATGTACCTGGTTCACTTTCCATGGCTCATGCGGGAAGAGACACTGGCGGCAGCCAATTCTTTATCGTTCATGAATCACAGCCGCACCTAAATGGCGTTCATACTGTTTTTGGGCAAGTAACTTCTGATCTTGAGGCTGTAAGATCAATGAGAAACGGTGACACCATGAAAGAAGTACGCGTTTTTGATGAAGAATAATTTTAACGGGAGAGCTAAATTTTAGCTCTCTTTTTCATTAGGACTAATATCGTGTAACAAGGGGAAAATATCTTCACTAATTCACAACGGGGGTCTTTATATTGAAGAAATTCGTGGTTTTCCTCCTTTTACTATTGGTTCTTCTTATTAATACAAAAGTGATTGCAAAGGAATCAGAGGCAAAAAACCTTAAAGCGGCCATTATTATTGATGACTTTGGGGGCTGCGTCAAAGGGGTGAGTGACTTTCTTGAAGGAGATGTACCTATTACAGCTGCGGTCATGCCTTTTACCGACAATTCGAAAAAACACGCGCAATTGGCCCATAAAAATGGCTTTGAAGTCATGATTCATTTGCCGATGGAGCCAAAAAGAGGGAAACGTTCATGTCTTGGACCTAAACCCATTACTGCTGACCTATCCCCAAAGCAAGTAAGAGAACGTGTGTTAGAGGCTGTTAAGGGCGTTCCGTATGCTGTCGGACTTAATAATCACATGGGCTCGTTGACAGTGGCACAAGCAGCAAATCAAAATTTCCTGAGATTGCAGCCGAAATGGGTGTTCCTCTATTAAAGAATGATGTCTTTCTGGATGATATTACATCCTCCGCACATGTCCGAAAACAGATGAACCTGCTGGTAAAAAAGACTGAGATAAAAAGAAAGGCTATTGCGATTGGCCATGTTGGAGTGACTGGGAAAGTCTGCTCGAATGGAATTTTGCAGTCGATGGACGAGTTTAAAAAGAAGAATATCAAAATTGTTCCTGTATCACAGCTTTTTGACTATCAATTAATTGAAAAGAAATTTATCCCCTAATAATAAAGGCAGCAGTTCGTTGCCTTTTTCCATTTATTTTCTGAACAAAATCCTTTCCGTGTGTCTCCTTAAGCTGATACAATGACCTTTATTAAATAGAATAAGAGTTATAAGGGAGTAGGATCAATAAATGAAACTAGTTTCTTGGAATGTGAACGGTCTTAGAGCTTGTGTGAAAAAAGGCTTTTTGGAATATTTTCATGAAGTGGATGCGGATATCTTTTGTATTCAGGAAACGAAATTGCAAGAAGGGCAAATTAGTCTGGAGTTAGACGGCTATCATCAATACTGGAACTATGCCGTTAAGAAAGGCTATTCAGGTACGGCTGTTTTTACAAAAGCTGAACCGTTATCAGTTAAATATGGAGTGGGACAGGAAGATGATGAAAATGAAGGTCGAATTCTTACATTAGAATTTCCTGATTTTTTCTTGGTCAATGTATATACACCAAACTCCCAGAGAGACTTAGCAAGGCTAGGGTACCGTTTGGAATGGGAGGTGCGGATTCTTCAACATCTGCAAGAGCTGGATAAGATAAAGCCTGTTGTCTTTTGCGGCGATTTAAATGTTGCCCACATGGAAATTGATTTAAGGAATCCGAAATCAAATGTAGGGAATTCCGGCTTTACAGACGAAGAACGTGCTAAAATGTCTACACTTCTGGAGGCAGGATTTGTTGACAGCTTCCGCCATTTCTATCCGGATAAAGAGGGGGCTTATACGTGGTGGTCATACATGAATAAAGTTCGAGAAAGAAATATCGGATGGCGGATTGACTACTTCATCGTCTCGCAAACTTTATGTGAGCGTTTAAAAAATGCTGATATTCACGCTCATGTTATGGGTAGTGACCATTGTCCAGTAGTGCTGGAAATACATTAAGGATTATGTTAAAAAAACCCTTTGCCAGGGAAAGCTTTGGCAAAGGGTTTTTTTAACCTTAAATTTCATTAAGAGGTGTTCCTAGTTCGTCAAATTCAGGATTCTTATCTGAATCGGTTGAATTGCCTAGTTGTTCTTGAGCGCTTGAGTCGACGAAATCTGTATCATTTTCTTTTTTCATTGGATTGAAATTCATATTAACAGCCCCTTCCTAGAGAAAAATTACTTAAGTATTTTTTCCTAAGCAGAAGAAAACTAAACATTTTTTAAAAATAAAAAATACTATTTGAAATGAACTTTTATCATAGTTAAAAATAGCAGTTGACGAACATTCATTTGAGTAGTAATATAATCATTGTCGCTGATGCGAGATAGTTGGAAGAAAAGTTCTGTTTCATCGATTATCTTGATGAAGGTTGACAAAGAGAAGACATTATGTTAATATAACAAATGTCGCTAATCGATAGATTAGTAGATAGTTCTTTGAAAACTAAACAAACAAAAACGTCAACAAACAATAATATTCGTTTCATTTGAAATGAAGCCAACGTAACATTTTTGAGCTAATCAACTCAACTTCATTGGAGAGTTTGATCCTGGCTCAGGACGAACGCTGGCGGCGTGCCTAATACATGCAAGTCGAGCGAATCATTGGGAGCTTGCTCCTGAAGATTAGCGGCGGACGGGTGAGTAACACGTGGGCAACCTGCCTGTAAGACTGGGATAACTTCGGGAAACCGGAGCTAATACCGGATAATTTCTTCCCTCACATGAGGGGA
>NZ_JBLVQN010000056.1:0-42145 GCF_058323225.1 Neobacillus sp. PVCKKU3 | reverse complement strand
AGTGCTTCTTCTGAAGCACTCTTCATCATTTTATTTATTTTCAGGATCGTTAGGAGCATCTTCCTTAACGTCTTCATCCTTTTTCATGTTAATGTTTACCTTCACATCATCTGCTTTTTTAGTATCTAAGCGAACAGATTCTAATTCAGCAGGATTTTCCGGCATATGGCCATTTTCAATCAAATACTTAATTTGCTCTGCATTTAGTGTTTCCACTTCTAGCAGGGTTTTGGCAATAAGGTCAAGTTTATCACGATTTTCCGTAAGGATTTGTCGGCATCTTTCATAAGATTCCTTTATAATCCGTTGAATCTCAAGGTCAATTTCATAGGCAATGGCATCAGAATAATTTTGTTCATTATGAAGGTCACGTCCTAAGAACACCTGACCGCCTTGCGCCTGGCCAAATTGGAGCGGCCCAAGCTTATCGCTCATTCCAAATTCCGTAACCATTCTACGGGCAATGCCGGTCGCGCGCTGGAAGTCGTTATGAGCGCCGGTGCTTACCTCACCAAACACAATCTCTTCTGCAACCCGTCCTCCCAATAAACCAACAATCTTATCAAGAAGTTCTGGCTTTGTCATGAAATAGCGGTCTTCTCTCGGAAGCATCACGGCATAACCGCCTGCCTGCCCGCGCGGCACAATCGTTACCTTGTGAACCATATCCGCTTCATCCAGAACTAAGCCGATAACAGTATGGCCGCCTTCGTGGAAAGCCACAATCCGTCTTTCCTTTTCTGAAATGACCCGGCTCTTTTTCGCTGGTCCGGCAATCACGCGGTCAGTTGCTTCATCGATATCAACCATCTCGATTTTCTTTTTATTTTGACGGGCGGCAACAAGGGCTGCCTCATTCAATAAGTTTTCCAGGTCTGCACCTGAAAAACCAGGTGTACGCATCGCAATATTTTTTAAATTAACAGCTTCATCCAACGGCTTATTGCGGGCATGGACTTTAAGCACTGCCTCACGGCCATTGACATCCGGACGGTCTACCGTAATCTGACGATCAAAACGTCCTGGACGAAGTAATGCAGGGTCTAAAATATCTGGTCTGTTGGTAGCTGCAATGATAATGATT
Source organism: Neobacillus sp. PVCKKU3 (assembly GCF_058323225.1). NCBI lineage: Bacteria > Bacillati > Bacillota > Bacilli > Caryophanales > Bacillaceae > Neobacillus > Neobacillus sp. PVCKKU3. The sequence goes on along the minus strand of NZ_JBLVQN010000056.1, from coordinate 41,061 downwards.
CCTTCATTGGCACCAAAGCCATCCATTTCGACAAGCAATTGGTTCAATGTCTGTTCGCGTTCATCATGCCCGCCGCCTAGACCGGCGCCGCGCTGACGTCCTACAGCATCAATTTCATCGATAAAAATAATACATGGTGCGTTTTTCTTCGCATTTTCAAACAAATCACGCACGCGGGATGCACCGACCCCGACGAACATTTCTACGAAATCAGAACCGCTGATAGAGAAGAATGGAACGCCTGCTTCACCGGCTACTGCCCGGGCAAGCAAGGTTTTACCTGTTCCTGGAGGTCCGACTAACAGAACTCCTTTAGGAATCCGCGCGCCAAGCTCAGCAAACTTACGCGGGTCTTTTAAAAATTCAACAACTTCGACTAATTCTGCCTTCTCTTCATCTGCACCGGCAACATCTCTAAAACGGACCTTTTTCTTATCGTCGTTATAAAGTCTTGCCTTTGATTTCCCAAAGTTCATAACTCGGCTGCCGCCGCCTTGGGCTTGGTTTAATAAAAAGAAGAATAAAATAAAGATAATCACAAACGGAATGATTGAAGTAAAGAAAGTTACCCAGCCGCTTGTTTCTTTAGCAGGCATTACTTCTACCTTGGAATCAGCCTTATCAATGCGGTCAAGGATTTTTTCGCTGTTTGGAATATAGGTAATAAATTTTTTATCCCCAGCTTCCAACACTCCACGAACCTCATATACTCCCCGCTCAGGCTGCATCGAAAATGATTTAACTTCACCATTTTCCAGTTGTGTTACGAACTTATCATAGGAAATATGATCGGTTGGTTCATTGCTGCCATTAAAAAAACTGACTACGCCAATAATGACTAAAAATATTAATAAATAAAAGATGGTATTACGGAAAATCCGATTCATCTCTTACCTCCTCCCGCGGGTAAAGACTATATTAAATAGTATCATAGAAAATCCTGTTAATTCAAGGAATTGCCCTCGCCATAATCGGTTTTGGATAGCGAGAATAATGCCTGGTTTTTTGGTTCCAATTAATGATTATTTGCTATATACTTCCGGTTTTAAAACACCAATATATGGAAGGTTCCGGTATTTTTCCATGTAATCCAGACCATAGCCTACCACAAATTCATCAGGAACAATGAAACCAACAACATCCGCTTGTATTTTGCTTTTTCTACCTGCCGGCTTATCTAGGAGCGTGACAATTTTTATTGATTTAGCCTTACGGTAACGGAATAAATCGACTAAATAGCTGAGTGTTAAACCGCTGTCGATAATATCTTCGATAATTAGGATGTCTCTTCCTTCTACAGAAGTATCCAAATCCTTAATTATTTTTACCTCTCCAGTGGATACCATCGAGTTTCCGTAACTGGAAACATCCATAAAGTCCATTTCCAAATAACAATCCATTCGTTTTAACAAATCCGCCATAAAAGGCAATGCACCTTTTAAGACTCCAATTGCAAGGGGGAAGCGATCTTTATATTCTTCGGTTAATTGAGCCGCTAACACCTTTACTTTTTCTTGTATTTCCTCTTCTGATACTAATACTTCCTTAATATCCTGGTTCATTATTAGTGTGCCCCCTAGAAGATGTTTACTTAATATATGTAAGTAGTATATATTGTTTAGCTGACATTTCTATACCTTCAAATGATGACTTTTTAAGACCTGGCAGCCATAGGATACTCCCTTCCCTGTCTGTTATAACCGGCCATGTATCCCTGTCATGAAGCGGGATTTTTTGGTCAATAAAGATATCTTTTAACTTTTTGGAACCTGTCATCCCTTTTAAGGTCATTCGATCGCCTTTTTTTCTTGTCCGAATGATAATCGGAAAGTTCAATCTCTCGGTGTCAAACACCGCCATATTGGCAGGAATATCAGCAATATCCAAACCGGTATATTCCACTTTAAAACTGGTGCCATTAGGCAGATTAATCATTCCAGGCTCATTCACTTCGATAAAGTATTGTTCCACTTTAACGGGCTTAAATTCAAATTCAAAGGATAATTCCTGATAAGAACGGATTACTTTTAACCCGCCCGGAAAATCCAATTTCCCCGATGGTCCGCCGCGCTGGATTAGATTAAAAACTTGGTCGATATGTATGGCTGAAAGATCTGCGCACCTTTTTTTGTAAAGATAGTTTAATATTAGTTGAATACCCCTTCTTTGTAAAGGCAAAGGCAATTCGAGAAATCTCCCAATGTCAATCAGAATTTTATCGGCTTTCCTTTGTTTTTCTACTGTATTCATTTTTTCAATCGTTAATTCCTGAAGAAACGATTCATCCGCTTGCAGGTCTTCGCTAAATCGCTGAAACTGTTCATGGACAAGCGGATTTTCCGATTTTAAAAAAGGAAGAACTTCACTGCGAAACCGATTTCTACTGTATACACCCTTTTTATTGCTTGGGTCAATTCTTGGGGTAAGCTGATGCTTTTGGCAATACTGTTCAATTTCACCCTTTGTTACACATAAGAACGGGCGAAATATTGTGCCGAAATGGAAGGGTCGGGAGAAAGGAATGCCAGCCCTGGCCAATCCTGTACTGCCCCTTGTAAAGCGCATAAGAATCGTCTCGATTTGATCATCACCATGATGACCAAGAGCCAAATAGGGGGCTTGATACTTTTCCATAACTTGCGAATAAAAGGAGTATCGTACTTCCCTTCCAGCTACCTGTGAGCTTTTCCCTTCCTTCTTCATGATGTCCGTTACATTAACCCGGGTCATTTCAAAAGGAACTCCAGACTTTTGACAAAATTCCTTAACGAACATAGCATCCTCATAGGATTCCTGGCCGCGAAACATATGGTCAACATGGGCAACTATAATCGTCAGGTTCTGTTTTTCCTTCTTACTTAGCAGGAAGTCGAGCAGCGCCAACGAATCAGGCCCTCCCGAAACCCCGACAACAATTCTTTTATCTTTAAGCTTAAATGAATGCCGGTTAAGAAAGTCCTCAACCTTGGCTTCTAACATACAGATACACACTCTCTAAAATCAATGTTTTAAGAAAAACTTAAGTTTAGAATACCACTCTTTTAGAGTAACTATCAAAATTATAGGCCCGTTTGAAAAAGAAATATTTCATAAAAACCTGATCTCTTGTTATTTACGGAGAAAGAATAAAAAAGTTTCATTCTTTAAAGAAGTTTTAAAAAAATATATAGCCCATACAATACACTTAGCACTATGGCAATAAAGAAAAATTCCAGCCAGCCGCTTTTTTTCTTTTTCTTTCGGAAATCGCGGCGGGAAATGTTAATATTCCCTTTTGGCGATTGTGCTGAATGCTGGCCGGGTCTGACCCCTTTGGATACCGGTTTGGAATCTTTTTTTGGCTGGTCGCTGATGGTGTCCAATAGGTCTGATCTCATTTGGCTGGCACTAGGATACTGTCCCATTAAAGCCTTTAGGATAACCCGTTCATAGCGATGCAGTTCCGGTTTTAAACGAATCGCCTCCCTTAATTGCTCTATTCCGCCAGTTGTTTTTTTAAAACGCTTAGGATATGCAGTATTAATCATCATCATCGCTGCTGAGAACAAATCATAGGTTGCTTCGGCCTTTCTGGAGCCCAAGCCCCAATAGCCGCGATCATAGAACTCCGTGAATTCTTTAATGGCTCTTCCCTCAATTGTTGTTCCGCCGACATCAATGCACCTAATTTTCGGAGGAGGGCCAGTCACAATCAGGTTTTCCGGTTTTAAGTCCCCAAAAATCCAGCCGCTGCCATGCAGCTTATCCAAATCATTTAATAATTGCAGGAACAAAATCGGCATCCATGCTTTTCCCTTCTGCTCCAAAAAGGAAAGCAAATCAGGCCCCTGAATATATTCCATTACATAAAACGAAATAGGACGGGAGTTCCTTCCGCCAACTTGCCAATCATCGACATCAAACAAAGAAGGCCCAAGGGTTTCTTGGCCCTGGACCTTTGCAAAGGATTTTAAAACGTTTACCTCAGACGTGATGGACATACCGTTATCACTCATTTTTAGAGCGACCTGTGTATTATTATTCTTTGCAAGGTAGACCACCCCGTTTGCTCCAAATCCTAGTTCCTTTATGATTTTATATTGTTTGGAATGCCATCTCCCTGTAACATTTGTTCCCGGACTGATTTTATATTGATTCTTCCATGTATGATTCATCATCGTCTGATAAGAGACTCCTTAATGATCGTTTTTGATTAAAGGACGTTAAAGCAGTCCGGATGGCAGGCCCTGTCGGCGTTATTCCCCCTGTGGTCAATTTGGAAAAGATGCTTGTCAAATTTTGTAGGTTTGGCGTCCAATCCAGCAATCTTTCGACATCATTCTTTTTCCCGGGAAATACATAAACAGAAAATTGGTTATCTCCTGTCCTTGCGTTTAAGCTTAGTGAAAGGTCAAGCAGCGCCTCTTTTACAGTCGGAAGCTTTTGCTTCATGCTCGCGCTTGTATCGACAAGAATCAACACCTCTAATTCGACAGTCTCGCCGAGTTCGTCGACTACCTCCATCACTTCGCCTCTTTTTTCCGGGGGCAGGTCCTCCATCGTCTTGGAGCGGCCGAGGATTTGCTGCAATTCCCGATTTACCACCCCTTGGATGGTTTGGTTCATTGCTTTTCTTGTGACCATTTGAACCGTTTGTGAGAGCGCCTCGGCATAGACTATCTGGCTCACGCCGCCGCCTGAAGCAGCGATTCCTTCTATTTCTGTCATTCCTTTTTCATCAATCACATCATGCTCCATTACACCAATGACATTGACGGTTATTCCCTGTTCATGAGCTAGTGCAGCCATCGCAATCGGGTCCTCACCCTGATTGGAGCAGCCATCTGTAATCAATAGGATTTGGCGAATCTTCCCTGTGTACATAACCTTCTCCCTCCACAAATGAATTGGTATCATTGTCGACGAGGGAAAAAGTATTTATACATAAATTAGCAGAATCCAGCGTAAAATAATTAGTTACGCTTGGCGCTTCATCTTTTGTACAGGAATAGTTGCCCATTTCGGCGTATTATGTCTGATCTTTGCCACCATGACGGTCATATCATCGTCAATTATTTCCGATTTGGAGCGAATCACATCTTCTAGGATTAAATCAGCTATCTCTTGTGGGTCATCTGTTTCCAATTCAAGTATTTTCCGTTTCATCCATAAATCATAATTTTCTACATGCTTTGGTCCCTCAAAGACACCGTCGCTCATCATAATTAACAAGTCCCCTGCCTTCAACTGTTCATCTACTACATCTACTTCAAAATCCTGAAGAATTCCCATCGGCAGGTTGCTTGCCTGTATCTTAATGACTTTTTTCCCCCTTTTAATAAAGCTCGGCGTAGATCCTATTTTAAGAAATTTGGCAGATGCGTTTTTTAAATCAATCATCGCCAAGTCCAATGTCGAGAATATTTCATCGGTTGTCCGCAGTGAGAGGATGGAGTTAACCGATTTGATGGCGATTTTTTCTTCAATGCCTGATTGGAGAATTTTTTGCAACAGCTTTAGTGTTTCATCACTCTCATAATGAGCCCGTTCGCCATTCCCCATTCCGTCACTGATGGCGAGTGCCATTTTTCCAAGTCCCAGTTCAATCGTGGAATGGCTGTCACCGGACACTAAGCCGCCATCCTTGGCAGCATGGGCTACACCCGTGTCGACCGTATAGGCCTTTGAAGACCTAAAGACAACATGGCAGAAACCATTTGGATAGGTTGCACATTCCTCCAATCTAACCACAATCGTTTCCCCAAGAATATCGGACAGCATGGGAGCAATTAATTTTTCACACTCCCCGTGGCCATTGCAAAATGGAACAGACATTTCAATATCAACATTTCCCGGCTCCAAGCTGTAAATTTCCACCTGTTCAATATGGATGCCAAATCCTTGCATGGCCTCCATGATTTGCTCCTCCTGTTTGTAGTAATTTTCCCGCTCACGCTGGATTTCCTTGGCGAAATTGTTCATCACTTCGGAAACACCTAAAAGTTGGTCGGCAACCAGCTTTCGGCTTTCGTGTACTTTTTTCTTCAATTTTATATTGGCCTGGTAAAAAGTCAGTTCCTGGGCAATTGTTTCATACACCTTTTTTGGCCGCGAACAAAGCTTTTCCCATTCTCTTGACATCCTTAAAGAAATATTGCCGTCGTTTTGATCCATTTCATGAATAATTTCCTCCATGCATGCATAGGTTGTACTAAAATTCTTTGCCCAGCACTGCTCTTTTTTAAAGCAGGTTTGGCATGTCTTTTCGGTTACATGACTCATGAAGTAATCCATTTCCCGCTCATCTTCATTTTCAACGGGAAATGCATCCGTTTGCGAAAAACTTTTGGAGAGGGCATGAAAGACATTTGAAAATTGCGAAACCCTTTGGGCCGTTACATCGCGCATTTTTCTCATATATTTTTGCTGCTCAGCCATATGCTCGGGTGTTCCGGGTATATACTTTGCCAGCCTGGAGGTTAAGCTTTGGGGTGTCAACAGGAATAAACAAATAGCTGCCGCTGTTTCATAGATTGTCAACAGCAGTGAGCCGCCCCCTTCACCGTACATGCCAATCAGCAAGGTAGCGATAAACAAGCCGACTGATACACCAATCTTTTTCCCTTCCTTGAGAAGACCCCCTAAAACACCTGAGAAGGCTAATAGACTCATATGATAGAAACTCGACACACTTGCCAGGCTGAAAATTAGACCAGTGACAACTCCAACCGTTGATCCGACAGTTGCCCCTGCTATAAAAGAAAAGACGAGAACCAAATAACGGGACAAGACATGTTCAAGCGATAGATCATAAACCTTCCAGCCAATCGTTCCCGTCATAATCGAAGCCAGCATGATGATCAAGCAGACGATTTCTTCTGTTCTTAATAGCTGCCTGCGTTTATTAACCGTTAGCAGTGGAATGCTCTGCAGGAAAATCATCGTCAAAATAAATGCAAGGCTGGCCTGAACCCCAACCATCATGACATCATAAAGGGTTATGGCTTGGGAGAGAATAAAGGCTTCAGCCAATTTCGAAAGCCCTAAAATAATTCCCACAAAAAAGGGCAGCGCTCTCATCTCATTGTTCAGCCATTTTTGACTGATACGGTAAATGAATAAGAACAGAAAAGTGACAATAAAGGTAAAGGCGGCGTTTCCTAATGACAGGGTAGCGGCCCCTGTAACCAGTCCAATCAGGGCAAGCGGTGCCCGATCCTTTTTAATAAAATAAACAGCGGCAAAAAAGGGCAGACTAAACGGAGTCAGCTTTGCCAATATCAGGGCTCGTCCAAGTAAAAATCCTACGATTAATAATAGAAATCCCTTTTTAAGGAAAAAGGATTCTAGCATAAATTGAAGCCTTTTAAATCCATAGTTCAAATTCCATTTTGGCGTGTGAAGATTGACTTCCCCGATCGGTTCTATTAAACTCGCATTTGGCTTTTCCATATATCCACACTCCCGATTCATTATTGTTAGAATCTATTATAAGTTTGCTAGATTTAAAAGTTTGTCAAAATAGTGAACGAGTTCAAAGAATCGTTCGACGGTTTTCACTATTTTCATTCAAATAATATTATCTATCTTAATTTGCTGTCATTATTTCAAAGTTTTTAATATATATTGGTACATAAATGAAAACTCGCCGATTGGCGAGTCCGATAGGACGAAGACAGAGGGGTAGTTGAATTTATGCGTTAAGAAAGTATAAAGCTTTCGACAGAAAGTTTATACTTTCTTATTAGCTAAAAAAAGACAGGCCATTATGACCTGTCTTTTTGTAAAGCCTGCTCTATTTGTTTAAAAAGTCTGCAGCAAGTTAACCCCGTCTAGCTCCTCTTCCGCCACGCTTGGACTCGGTGTGCCGCTTTAGGGAAGTTAAACGATCTTCACTGTCTTTTAAGAATCTTGCCATTTTTTGCTCGAAGGATTCCGGTCTATTATTATTATTACGATCGTTTGCCCTTCCTTGACGAGGACGTTGTGAATGGGAATGCGAATGTTTTTTCTCTGGTTCCGGTCTATCTTTAGCCTTCTTGATGGATAGTCCAATCTTTCCATCCTTCTCAACATTAAGAACCTTCACTTCAACCTGGTCGCCAACTTTAAGATGGTCATTAATATCTTTTACATAGTTGTCTGCGACCTCACTGATGTGAACGAGTCCTGTTGAACCATCCGGCAGCTCCACAAACGCTCCGAAATTAGTAATGCCTGTCACCTTTCCCTGTAACTTGCTGCCTACTTCGATTGACATAAAAAAAATGTTCCTCCTTAAAAATTTAAAAATCAACTTACTATATATTATACAGAAGGGGAAAATTAAGTGTCAATAACACTACTTATTGGTTCATTTTTCCTTCTTTTCGTCTGGAATATTAAAGATTATTTCGTTCTTGTCCGAGAAAAAATACTCTTTGCGGGCAAGCTTCGCAATGTAATCATCATCATTTAATTTGACGATGTTCTCTTTTAATATCTTCTCTTGCTTTTTTAAATCTGCCAGCTGATGATCAAGCTTCCGCTTCTCCGCCACTTTCGCCTCCAAGATTCTTGTTTGGGAAAGATAACTGGATATCATAAAATAAGAAAGCAAACAGGCAAACACAAAAAACAGCGACAGCCTTCTGAGAAGCAGCTTTTTCCTGCGGGCTGATGCAATTTCGGCATATTCCTGCTGTTGGACATAAGCTGTTTGGATTTTTGATACTGCTTTTTGTCGTTCTGCTCCCATTTATATCCTTCCTTACTCTTTTCTTTTTCTCAACTTGTCCATCCACTTACTAATATAATTCACGATTTCCTTGGATTTTCCTGCCGTTCTATTATATAACTTCTCGACGGATTTTTTAATACCTTTCGGCAAAAGTTTCCAAAAAACAAACAAAATCTTCTTCACAATGACAAATAGCACGTTCAGGATATAAAGAAGGACCTTCCAAATAAATTTGACAAGGGATAATAACCCCCTGCCAAATGTTAATAGGATGGCTATGACAAGCTGGATTAGTCCGACAATTGGTTTATAAATTATGAGGAGGAAAGTTCTTTTTGTAAATTGGGAGACGGAGATGACAGTCTCAATCAAAAGCTCCAGGAGCCTCAGGTACATCGCTTTTAATAAGCTTTGATAAGCGGCGAATCCACATAGAAGAGCAATAAAAATATAGAACCGCAATTCTCCGTTATTCGCTAAAAATAACGCGTAAAATATTAGTAAGGCTTGAATCATCCAAAATAACAGATCATTTAAAAATACAATCCAGCCTTTTCGATGGGGCCTCTTTAAAAACCGATGGTACGTGTCAAGCATGGCGCCAAATAATGACCCCATGCCAATCATAGAAAGCATCGTCAGAAATTGCGTGGAAAGGGTCATTTGAATAACTTGCTAAAGAATCCTTTAGCTTTCTCCCCATGGTGTTCATCAAGATAGACCAAATCGAATATTTTCCCTTTAATTGAAACGATTCCTTTTTCAACATCGAGGTTTTTCATTTGCAGGTTTTGTCCCTTGATCGCTAAAAAGCCCATTGAAGTTTCCAATAAAAACTCCTCATTATCAAAGCTTTCCACTTGCTTTACACCGGTAATATCTAGAAGCTTTCTCCCTCTCATAATCACATCATGGTCAGGAATACTGCTTTTAGCAGGAGTATTATCATAATATTGGCTCATCCTTCATCCCTCACAATCATTTGTCCAGCTTCAGCGCCAAGGCGCTTTTAGCTTTTCTATTTGTACAACCTTTTTGTACATTTTTATGTGTGAGGTAAAAGAATTAGAACATCATTAGTCGTTTTGCTCCTCGGAATAGCCAACGCGTTCTTCTTTTAGAATTGTATACATTTCTGCTGCTTCTTCCTTACGGGTAGTCTCCTGAATTCGTTCAATTTTGACGGTAATTCTCCTAGGACCGAGGCGGAGTGTTAATTCATCTCCGACCTTTACCGTGGAACTTGCCTTTGCTTCCTTGCCGTTGATTTCAATTCTTCCTTGGTCTGACACTTCTTTTGCCAGCGTTCTTCTTTTAATTAACCTTGATACCTTTAAAAATTTATCTAAGCGCATGTTAACTCTACCCCTTCTAAAACCCCTTAAATTTTGGGTTAATTCCATTATTGATGCATGAGAACCGTCCCCATGCATCATAGACCTTTTAATTTTGCCTCATCCCAGTACTGATCCAATTCCTTGAGGGAATGATCTTCAATCGCTTTTTGGCTCATTTTTACCTTCTCTTCAATATACTGAAAACGACGAATAAACTTTTCATTTGTTGCAAACAAAGCTTCTTCCGGATTAATTTTTAAAAACCGGGCGACATTTACAAACGCAAACAATAAATCTCCGAATTCTTTATTTGCGCGGGCACGGCCTTCTTCCGTTCCATCAAGTTCGGCAATAAATTCATCCAGCTCCTCTTTAACTTTCTCCAAGGCGGGTCCGATTTCCTTCCAATCAAAGCCCACCTTTGCCGCTTTCTTTTGGAGCTCATAGGCACGCAGCAGATTAGGCAGGGCCAGCGAAACTCCAGCAAGCAAGGAGACATCAGCATGTTCCTCCCCTTTTTCCTGCTTCTTAATCTCCTGCCAATTCTTGACCACCTCATCAGCATTGGCCGCTTCAGCATTTCCAAAAACATGAGGATGGCGGCGAACCATCTTCGCGGACAAGCCTTCAATCACATCCTCAATGGAAAAATATCCATCATCCTCGCCAATTTGTGCGTGCAGCATAACCTGCAACAGAACATCTCCCAATTCTTCGATGAGATGGTCAATATCCTCGCTATTAATGGCTTCAATCACTTCATACATTTCTTCAATTAAATATTTCTTTAATGATTCATGGGTTTGTTCTTTATCCCATGGGCAGCCATTTGGTCCCCTCAAGACGGCAATAATGTTGCGCAGCTTGGGGAAGGTTCTCCATAAAATTTCTTCCTCCTGTACTGGGGGAACATAGATGGACCTTAAATTATCAATAGATAAATTCCGGTCTAATTCATATAAAGGTACTTTCATAATTGACTCTTCCTGACTGCCTGCTGCCGAGACAATATATACCTCATAATCATCCGGGAGCTGGTCCATTAAGGTTAATTTCACATTCGAAGCAACAAAGGCATCATAAACCTGGCTGATGATGATATGCTGGTCTATTTGGATCTGGCCAGCCTGAAGAGAAGTGCCGTCTAACAGCTGAAACCCGTCAATGGGGTCAATTTTTAAAGAAGTGAATAAGGCATCGATAAAGCTTTGACCGCCACCAATGATAATTTCAACCCCGGCCTTTGCCCCATTTTCCAAAAGAATTTGGACCGTCCGCTCTGCCACAAGGGGATGGCCCGGCACAGCATAGGTTACTGATTCTGATTGTGCCTTCTCTAGCAAGGTTTCGGCAATTTCCTGATAAACATCCTCAAACTGCTCATGTTTTTCATAAACGGAATCAAACGAAGTATAAACCATTCCTTCTTTTACTAACTCTGCGACTACCGGATGCTCCTTTGTTCGCAAAAAAAGCCGCTGTCCTTTAATAAGTTTTCGATATATGCCGACCTGCAGCTGCTCCAGGTCGCCCGCACCTAAGCCGACAATTTCAATTTTTTTCGCCATATTATCTTCGATCCTTTCGAGCCATAAAATGAATGAGTTTGCTGCCAAACGGGAAAAGGGCAAGCTCTTCCTCAAGAAAAGTGCGTCCTCTAATAATAATCAACGTAAATAGAATTCCACCGGAAAATACCGCACTTAAAGACTGGATAGCTGCACCAAAGCGGCTTAATCCGAGTGGTTCTAATAGATGTTCCGCTAGAAACAGCCAGCCTTTCAAAAATAGAACCATAGCTAGGGCCGCAAAAAAAACAGTCCCTATTAAGCGAAGATTAAAAAGCGGAATGGCCGCTATTTTTTTAAAATGAATAATTAATAAAATGATAATAATGCCAAGCGACAACAAAGTAGAAAGAGCTGCCCCCATTGTTCCTAACATTGGTACGAATATCATATTTAGTACATACTTAACGGGAAATATTGCAGCTACCGCCAAAGCTGGAAGGGCAAAACTGCCTAATCCCTGGAGAATGGCGACAATTGTTGCAATCAATGATGTAAACAAAATAACAAAACTAAGCATCCCTAAAACATCTGAACCATAATCATTCTCAAACAGCATAGTGTTGGCCGGGCGAATAATCGCCCATAATCCAGCCGAAGCCCCTACGCCAATAATGATACTTACCTTTAGCGCCAATTGAATTTTGTGTTGCAAAAATTCCGGTTTGGAAGCAAGCCTCTCGCGGCTGATCAACGGCACCAGCGTTAACGACATCGAAGAAGCCGCAATCGTTCCCAGCTGGATGAGCGGCTGGCCGCGGTCAAAGATTCCTTTTAAGCTTTTTGCCATATCCCCGGGGGTTCCATTCGAAACGAGCAGAGAATAGAGGTTTAAAGAATCTGCCATTTGAATAAAAATCATCAGCATGCCGCTGACACAAATAGTAAGTCCTTGAAACGTGAGCGCCTTAAAAATCCGCTTTACCTGAAGGGCGCTCGTCTTTAAATTCCCTTTATTTGGTTCCATTAGTTTCCATTCTTTACGAATCCACAAGAACATAACCAAAATAAGGCCTGAAACCAAACTGCCTGTAATCGACCCAAACATTGCTCCCCCACCGACAAGATAGAGGGAAACCCCCTTTTCCATTAATATCCATGAGAGAAAAAGAATCGTGACAACGCGGATTGTTTGTTCTGCCACTTGAGATAAAGCGGTCGGTACCATATCTCCTTTTCCCTGATAATAGCCCCGCAAAACCGAGACAAATGGAAAGGTTAAAAAAACGATCGAAACCACCCGGATAATGACGGCCAGATGAGGATCCTTCATCCAAAGAGACAGCTGGCCGGCCCCAAAATAAAGAACAAGAAAACAAAGAAGGCCGAATATCTGCAAATAGATAAACGATAAAAAAAGAAGAAGGCGTGATTTTTCCTGGTCGCCTTTTTCCAGCAGCTCAGCATACAGCTTTGATATGACAACCGGAAATCCGGTAGTAGAAAGAACAACAGCCACCCCATAAAAAGGATAAACCTGCTGATATATGTAAAACCCGACATCCCCGACGATGTTTTGAAAGGGAATACGGTAAAAAGCACTTAAAATTTTGGTGATCAGTGCCGATAAAGCTAAAATAAAGGCCCCTTTAAACACAGCCTTAGAAGGATTGATATTTTTCACAGTTTCACCTGCCTAATTAGCATAAGCGGAACCATTATAACATTTATAACATTAAAAAAGGCAGCGCTGGCTGCCTTTTTTAATATTATTGCTCCATCTGTCTAGCGAGGAAGCCGGCAGCTGTTTCAACAGCCTTTTGCTCGACCTCTCCAAGGGAGCCTTCCTTTGAAAAAATGATAACTGCTCCAATCGGGTCGCCATTTGCAATTATTGGTCCGATTGTATAAGATGTTACTGGTTCCTCGTTACCCTCAACCAAGGCAACATCGCCCTGCTGGGTACTGAGCATGGAGTTGCGATCCTCCATTGTTTTCTCGACTAAATCACTAATATTTTTATTTAAATAATCTTTCTTAGAACCGCCTGCAACAGCAATATACGCATCTCTATCACAAATTAAAACAGGATTACCGAGGCTATCAAATAGGGCTTCTGCATATTCTTTGGCAAAATCGCTTAACTCGCTGATTGGTGAATATTTTTTTAAAATGACTTCTCCGTCTCGATCCACAAAAATCTCTAACGGATCCCCTTCACGGATACGCAAAGTTCTGCGTATTTCTTTAGGAATAACAACACGCCCCAAATCATCGATTCGACGAACAATTCCAGTTGCTTTCATCCAATGTTGCCTCACTTTCATCTGATGATTTTTCAACTTGGTGAGTGACTTAATTTCCTTTAATTGAAATCATCACCAACTTTGAACTTAGTATCTTTCAACTGGAAAGTTCTATTCACATAGGACATATTTTTTTCACATATTCAGGAAAGATTCCCAACATCACATAAAAGGGCCTGACCCCCGCTTTAATGCGTTAATGTTGGGGTCAGGCCCTTTCTGTTAATTCACAGGATTTCCCTGTTCTTTTTTCGCCAAAGAAATTCCCTTGACCATTTCAAACACAATATTAAGCCATTGTGCAGTCTCAAGGTCCTTTGTTTTAATCATGATTTTCAGCTTACGTCCTTCCATACCCGGGGTAACGGCTCTTCCGAAGCGGTTGCCAATATGGAAAAGCTTGCTGCCTTCAATCGTGTTTGTCATTTCTTCGGTTAATAAAATCGTGACATCCTGCTTGACCTGTTTAATCAACTCTACTCCATTTTGGATGGCGTATACCTTCATTTCGGCAATTTGGAATAGGAAGCCGACCTCGTCAGGATATTCACCAAAGCGGTCAAGCATTTCCGACTGCAGCTCGTCAATATCCTCAAGTGCCAAAGCTCCTCTGAAGCGTTTATACATTTCGATTTTTTGATGGCCGTCCCGGATATAGGAATCTGGAATATAGGCATCAATTTCAAGGTCAATTTCTACTGTTGGTTTTGCCTCGGCCTTAAGGTCACCCTTCCGTTCCTCAATCGCCTCTTTAAGCATTTGCGAATAAAGGTCAAACCCTACCGAATCAATAAATCCATGCTGCTGGGCACCGAGTAAATTTCCCGCACCTCGGATGGACAGGTCCCGCATCGCAATTTTAAAACCGGAACCTAACTCGGTAAATTCTTTTATCGCTTCGAGACGTTTTTCAGCTACCTCTGTCAAAACCTTATCCTTTCGATAGGTGAAATAAGCATAGGCCACCCTGTTTGATCTTCCGACCCGGCCCCGGAGCTGATAAAGCTGGGAGAGTCCCATGCGGTCGGCATCATGGACAATCAAAGTATTAACATTCGGTATATCGACACCAGTTTCAATGATGGTCGTACTGACCAGGACATCGAAATCACCCGCCAAGAAACCCAGCATCACCGATTCAAGCTCGTTTTCCGACATCTGGCCATGAGCAACGGTGACCCTTGCATCCGGCACCAGCATGGAAATTTCCTCTGCCTTACGGTCGATATCCTCGACGCGGTTATATAAAAAGTATACTTGTCCGTCGCGGGCAAGCTCGCGCTCAATGGCTTCCCTGACTAAAGAACCGTTGTATTCCATCACATATGTTTGCACAGGGAAACGATTTTCCGGCGGCGTTTCAATGACCGATAAGTCCCTGACACCAAGCATCGACATGTGCAGCGTTCTTGGGATTGGTGTCGCCGTTAAGGTTAACACATCAATATTCGTTTTCAGTTTTTTGATTTTCTCTTTATGTGTAACACCAAATCTTTGTTCCTCATCAATAATTAATAACCCCAAATCATGATAAACAATGTCTTTTGACAGCAGGCGGTGGGTGCCAACAACTATATCAACAGTCCCTGCCTTCAGACCTTTGATTGTTTCTGTTTGTTGTTTTTTTGTACGGAACCTGCTTAATAAGCCAATATTAATCGGAAAATCTTGAAATCTCTCTCTTAATGTTTCATGATGCTGCTGTGCTAAAATCGTCGTCGGAACAAGGAAAGCCACCTGCTTACCGTCAGCAATCGCTTTAAAAGCGGCGCGGATGGCCACCTCTGTTTTCCCATAACCGACATCGCCGCATAATAACCGGTCCATTGGCCGCGGCCGTTCCATATCCTTTTTGATTTCATGAATCGACCGAAGCTGGTCATCTGTTTCACGGTAAGCAAACGATGTTTCAAACTCCCGCTGCATATCTCCGTCCGGCGTAAAGGCATAACCGACTGCCGCTTCCCGCTCGGCATATAATTTGATTAAATCGTCGGCAATATCCTCTACCGATGATTGAACCTTTTTCTTTACCTTCTTCCAATCAGTGCCGCCAAGTTTATAGATTTTCGGCTCTTTTCCTTCGGAACCGACATACTTTTGGACAAGGTCGATTTGTTCTACAGGTACATAGAGTTTATCTGTCCCTTGATAGCGGATATGTAGATAATCCTTATGAATCCCGTTTATCACAAGAGTTTCAATGCCTAAATACTTTCCTATTCCATGATTCACATGAACAACATAATCGCCAATCTTCAACTCCGAGTAGCTTTTAATCCGCTCGGCATTGGATAGCTTTTGACGGCTGGAGGGCCGTTTCACCCGTTTATTAAAGAGCTCTTCCTCCGTAATAACGGCAATTTTCTGAATTGAAAGTTCAAACCCTGTCTGTAGATTTCCTCTTATAATCTGAATCTTCCCCGGTAAAAGCTGCTGGTTCTCGGAGGTAATACTTGCGTCAATTTCATAGTCTTCGAGCACCCGTTCTAGCTTAGCAACTCTCTCTTCATTAGCCCCTAAAAATAAAATGGTATAATTCCCTTTTTTCCATCTATCTATTTCTGATTTCAACAAATGCATCTGCCCGTGAAAATTCTGCATCGACCGGCAGGAAATATTAATAATATTTTGCGGGCTTGTATTAGCCACATGCCGTAAAAATAACGACATATAAAGAATTGGAAATTGCTTTCTTTGCAAAAACGCCTGCAAATCGTGGGATATTTGTACATCATGGATAATTTGCCCCTCAGCAAGCAAAGCTGTATACCACTCTGCCTCCTCTTTCACAAGGGATTCATTCATCTCTTGAATCCTGCTGATTTCATCAATTATAACCAGCCCGTTCTTAGGCAGATAGTCTAGTAAACTATTAGGGGTTTCATAGGCCAATGACAAGTATTTAAAAACCTGATCAGGCTTTTGGCCATTTTTCAACTGCTCGAGCTCAAAGCTGATATTTTGGCTAAGCTCAATTTTTGCTTTATCATTTTTTAATTTCCTTAGACTAATCCCTAAACCATCTTCTATTTTTCCAACCATGCGGCTGTAGTGTTCTGCCTCTAATAATACCTCTGTTGCTGGTCCGATAAAGACCTCCGACACCTTTTCCTTTGACCTTTGGTCTTCTAGAGAAAAATAACGAATTGAATCGATTTCCGTATCAAACAGTTCAATACGCAGCGGGTTTTCCTCTGTTAATGGATAAATATCAATGATGCCGCCTCTTACACTAAATTCTCCCGGTGTGGATACCATTTCTCCCCGTACATATCCCATTTGCACGAGAATGTTTAACAAGGACTCAAGATTGATATCTTCTCCTACTTTTAAGGAAAGCTGGTATTTTTCCCACAGTGATTTTGGAGGGAGGATTTTCTTTAATCCGGCAATCGGGACAATCATAATTCCCCTGGTCTGTTTGCTCCAATAATTTAAGGCTTCCATCCGCTGTGCCTTGAGCTCTGGACTGGCAATGCTCATTTCAGCAGCAATCAACTCATTTGCAGGAAAAAGAAAAACTTCCTTTTCATTCACTAAATTTGCAATGTCATCATAAAGTTTTTGTGCCTGCAGAAGATTATGGGTGACAACCATTATGGGTCTTTTCATTTTTTCGTAGATTGCAGCTGTAAGCACTGTTCTCGACGAGCCGGAAAGGCCCGCAATAAGCTGTTCCCTTAAGCCCTCTTCCACTCCGGAAATAACCGAGTAAATATCTTCCTGCTGAAGAAATAGTGATTTTAACCCCTCCAAGGTTTCTCCTCCTCCCGTACATGTTTGCTTCTATCAAGTTCATTTCTTAAATAGAAAAACGCTTTGGATTTTCCCTCCAAAGCTGGTTAATGAATAAGATAATCATATTGGTGAAAATCTGGATTCTTCTCTAATGCTTCCTGACAGTCCTCGCAAATTGCCTTTATATGAATTTCTCCCGAATTATCATAAGTAACCATATCCTGTCTCTCTTGGTCCGTTAATCTATGAAGCCCAAGCGCTTCCGAATGGATCGATGTTTGCTGAATTGAACCAAGATTTGAGCCACAATGCCGGCAATGGTAATGGATGGCCATACAATCCCTCCTGATCTCAAGATTCTCTAATAATAGTATGAACCTTGCAGGAGGAACTTATTCATTCTCCACTCTCCCGTTTCTTGTCTTTATTGTATGAGAGATACTTCTTTATCATGAACAATTCACTGATTATAATCGTTCATAACCTGCAAAAATGGCCTTTCCAGCCATGCCTCACAGGCATCGGCACTTTTTTCCACCGCTTCTTTGATTGGCTGCTGCTCTTCCGGACGGAACCTTCCTAGCACATAGTCAGGAACACTGATTCCCGGAGGGTGCGGCCGGT
Source organism: Neobacillus sp. PVCKKU3 (assembly GCF_058323225.1). Taxonomy (NCBI): domain Bacteria; kingdom Bacillati; phylum Bacillota; class Bacilli; order Caryophanales; family Bacillaceae; genus Neobacillus; species Neobacillus sp. PVCKKU3. The sequence goes on along the minus strand of NZ_JBLVQN010000056.1, from coordinate 22,847 downwards.
CAATTCCAATCCGGATACGGTTAAAGACTTGAGTGCCAAGATGGGCCACTGTTGATTTTATTCCATTATGACCGCCTGGACTTCCCTTTTGCCGTAGGCGGATTTTCCCAACCGGCAAATCCAGATCATCATAGATAACGACCAGATCGTCTAGCTCTATTTTATAATAATCCATCACCGCACTGATAGATTCACCAGATAAATTCATATAGGTCAGCGGCTTTAGCAGCAATACCTTTTCCCCTTTGTGATTGCCCATGCCGTACAATCCTTTAAACTTTGACTGATTAAGGGGGATTTGCAGCCGGTTAGACAATTCGTCAATAACTTCAAAGCCGACATTGTGCCGGGTTTGGTCGTACTGCTTCCCGGGGTTGCCTAAGCCAACAATTAATTTCATAGGGACTCCCGCCTCCTCTTCCTGTTTCGCCCGCCTGTTAAAAAATTTTTTTAACATTGTCTACTCCCGTATCTATTTGTTATGTAAATGAAAACTCGCCGATTGGCGAGTCCGATAGGACGAAGACAGAGGGGTAGTTGAATTTATGCGTTAAGAACGTATAAAGCTTTCGACAGAAAGTTTATACGTTCTTATTAGCCAACAAAAGACGTAACCTAAAGCTAGGTTACGTCTATTTCTATTCTTTCCCTTCAGGCTCTGTCTCCCTGCCTTCTTCGTTGTCAGGGTGGCCGCCCTCCTGCTGCTCGCCAGCATTAATCTCCTCTTCTACCTTCGGAGGCAGAATGGAGGCAATTACTTCACTATCCTCATGATTAATCGTAAAATCAAACGCCGGAATATCCCCCGCCAGAATAGTTTCGCCTACCTGCAAATGAGAAACATCTACTTCAATCTGCGGCGGAATATTGTCTGGTGTAGTCGTAATGGAAAGCTGATGCAATGGCTGCTGCAGAACGCCGCCGTCCTTCACGCCGGCTGCTTCTCCAGCCAGAACAAGTCTTACATCAACTGTTACTTTAGAAGACTTATCAACGGCCAGAAAATCAACATGAATAACTTCTTTTTTAATGGCATTCTCTTGGTAAGCAGTTAATATAACATCCTGTTTACTGCCATCAACATCGAGTGAAATGATTCCGTTTCTGCCTACAGCGCGAATGGTTTTTGTAAAATCAGCCCCACTGACTAACACCGGCTTGCTCTCAACCTTTGCTCCATATACCACAGCAGGGATATTGCCGTTATCGCGGATTTTCCTCAATTCCGAACGGCGCAGGTCCTTCCGCTCCTTCGCTTGTAAAACAGTACTCATGTATAGTCCACCTTCCTATTTCATTTATCTATATAAAATTTCCCCAAAAAAGGAAGGTCTAAACATATTTGTACTGTTTCTTTTAAAGAAAACTCGCCAATTGGCGAGCCCCTAAGGGCGGCAGAGGCGTAGTTGCACTTATGCGTTAAGAACGTATAAAGCTTTCGACAGAAAGTTTATACGTTCTTATTAGCTTAGAAAAGCGGGGACTGTTCACCTGTTCGCATTAGATTAATCAAACAATGTGCTGACTGATTGCTCTTCGTGGATGCGAATAATCGCTTCGCCGATTAATGGCGCAACAGATAAGCTTTGGATTTTTTCAATTTTCTTTTCTTCCGGAAGATCAATAGAATTTGTTACAACCAATTCTTTGATTTTGGAATTCTGAATTCTTTCAATGGCAGGGCCCGATAAAACTGGATGTGTACAGCAGGCATAAACTTCTTTTGCCCCGTTTTCTACTAACGCGTTAGCGGCAAGGGTAATCGTCCCTGCTGTATCAATAATATCGTCAATCAAAATGGCAACTTTGCCTTCAATGTTACCAACAATATTCATAACCTCTGCCACATTTGGTCTTGGACGGCGTTTGTCGATAATTGCGATAGGCGCCTTGAGGCGTTCAGCCATTTTTCTTGCTCTCGTTACGCCGCCATGGTCTGGCGAAACAACCACAATATCACCATTTAATTCTTTATTTCTAAAGTATTCCGATAAAATCGGCACACCCATAAGATGGTCGATCGGAATATCGAAAAATCCTTGAATCTGCGGTGCATGCAAATCAAGGGTCAACACGCGGGTCGCACCGGCAGTCTCAAGCAGATTGGCCACTAATTTCGAAGTGATTGGTTCACGGGCGCGCGCTTTCCGGTCCTGACGGGCATAGCCATAATAAGGCATAACAATATTGATTGTTTTGGCAGAAGCCCTCTTTAGCGCATCAATCATGATTAATAGTTCCATGATATTTTCATTTACTGGTGCGCTTGTCGATTGGATGACATAGACATCACAGCCGCGGATACTCTCTTCAATATTAATTTGAATTTCACCATCACTGAATCTTGTAACCGAGCTCTTTCCAAGCTCTACCCCAATTACCTTGGCAATTTCTCTAGCTAGTGCAACATTGGAGTTTAAACTAAATACCTTTAAGTTTGGATCTAAATATTGGTTCGACATGAGGGCCCTCCATTTTAATTTCGCTTATTTCTTTATATTAAGCTTTTCAACATAATTTTCTTTATTCACTTGATGTGCTCTGGCAATCGCCAATGCATTGCCTGGAACATTCTTTGTGACAGTGGAACCAGCAGCCACATAGGCTCCTTCGCCAATCGTGACCGGGGCAACCAAGTTGGAATTACAGCCAATAAACACATGATCTTCAATCTTTGTTAAATATTTATTCTTGCCATCGTAATTCACCGTAATAGAGCCGCAGCCGATATTGACGTCGCTGCCAACCTCCGCATCACCGATATAGCTGAGATGGGACGCTTTGCTTCCTTTACCGAATACAGCCTTTTTGATTTCCACAAAGTTGCCGATTTTCACCTCATCAGCAATTGCAGAATCCGGGCGGATATGGGCGAACGGCCCAATATTGACATGGGAGCCAATCGAACTATTATAAGCGGCAGATTGACGGATAACCGTCTCATCGCCAACATGACAGTTTGCAATTTCTGTATGTGGGCCAATGATGCAATCTGCCCCGATAACAGTGTCACCTTTTAGGATTGTTCCTGGATGGATAACCGTATCAGGTCCAATTTGTACATCTGCTTCGATATAGCTGTTTTGCGGGTCAATAATGGTTACCCCATTACGCATTTGGGTTTCATTAATGCGCCCACGCATAATCCGTTCTGCTTCTGCCAATGCCACGCGGTCATTAACCCCTAGAGTTTCATCCAAATCTTCAGTTTGGTAAGCTGTAACGATTTCTCCCTGCTTTTTCAAGATTTCAATAACGTCCGGTAAGTAATATTCTCCCTGCACATTATCATTTGAAACATTTTTCAGGGCATCGAATAAAGCCTGATTATCAAAGCAGTATGTTCCTGTGTTTATTTCATTGATTTTCCGCTCTTCTTCCGTGGCATCTTTATGCTCCACGATTTTTTCAACAAAACCGCTTTCATTGCGAACAATACGGCCATAACCAGTAGGATTGTCGATTTTTGCCGTAAGAATCGAGGCTTTTGCCTTTGCCTCTACATGCTCTTTAAATAAAGCCTCCATCGTTTCTGCTTTAATGAGCGGCGTATCTCCGCATACGACTATCGTTGTTCCTTCTTTCCCCTCAAGCATGCTGGCAGCCTGCATCACCGCATGAGCTGTCCCTAGCTGCTTTTCTTGAAGGGCATACAGACTCTCATCACCTAATTGGGCCCGTACCTTTTCAGCACCATGGCCGATGATGGTCACGATATCCTTAATATCAAGTTTTTTGACTTGATCTACAACATGCTGTACCATTGGTTTTCCGCACACTGGGTGCAATACCTTATAAAGCTTTGATTTCATCCGCGTTCCTTGCCCGGCGGCCAAAATCACAGCATAACGATTAGACATGGACTGATCCTCCATTTAATTAACCTTTTTATCCCGCATTAACGGGCAGTAAGCCCCGCTGGGCCAACTGCCCGTAAAAGCCCGATTCTGTTCAACTAACAATCAGTGGATAAAAACCACCCACTGATTGAAGTTTCACTTTATCCACTAAAAATATTATCGTATATGGGGTTTCATTTCAAGGAATGAACGAAATGTGTCTAATGTCATAATATTGTGCTTTTTTGAGATTAGGAAAATTACTTTTGAGGGAGGATGAGAGGGGGGTTTTTAAAAAATAAAAAGAGCCTTACTCAGAAGAAAGGCCCTAGTTGATTATCTTCAGGAAGCTCCGGCTTCTTCGAATTCTACTTCTAATTCACCTAAACGGTGGTACTCAGCCAATACAGCTTCTTGGATTTTTCCACGTGTTCCTGAATTGATTGGATGCGCAATATCACGAAATTCTCCATCAGGAGTCCGTTTACTTGGCATAGCGACAAACAAACCGTTGTTTCCGTCAATAACACGAATGTCGTGAACAACGAACTCATTATCTAATGTGATTGATGCAATCGCTCTCATACGACCGTCAGTATTAACTCGGCGTAGTCTTACGTCAGTTACTTCCATGTGCTCACACCCTTTTCTCAATGTTAGATTAATAATTCAACAAGATTTTGCGTTTTCCTTCTTTATTTTTAAAAAATTTTTTGAAAAATTAGGGCAAATTGGTGAACATTTGTAAATTTTGGCTTTTGGCTGACAAAAAAAAAACGCCCGTATTATTTTACGAGCGCTACTACTTCGATTTCAACTAAGGCGTCTTTTGGAAGACGAGCCACTTCTACGCAGGATCTGGCTGGTTTGTGGACGGAAAAATATTCTCCATAGACTTCATTAACTTCGGCAAATTCGTCCATGTTTTTGATAAAGACAGTGGCCTTTACGACGGTTTCTAATGAAGCACCAGCTTCACTCAGAACAGCCTGCAAATTGCGGAACACTTGATGTGTCTGTTCTTTTACATCCCCTGTTACCATTGTTCCTTCAGCAGTTAACGGAATTTGTCCAGAGCTGTAGAACATATTGTTTACAATAATACCTTGCGAGTATGGGCCGATTGCAGCCGGGGCTTGATTGGTTTGTACAACTTTCATCGTATATTCCTCTCCTTTACCTATCAAAAAAGTTTCCCACTTCGACATTGATACTTTTTTCTTTAACATCTACATACGATAGCTTAACTAACGATAAGTAGTCATCCACTAACCGGTCCTCAGTTTTCTCCGCTTCGACTAAAACAGCAATCCCAGCTACGTGGCCGTTGAACTCCTCAAGCATGCTTACCATACCTAAGACTGTACCGCCCGCCTTCATAAAATCATCAACAATAAGGACATTTGCCCCTTCCTTCATGCTTCGCTTGGAAAGAACCATTGTTTGTATCCTTTTGGCTGAACCTGACACGTAATTAATACTGACAGTCGGCCCTTCCGTCACTTTGCTGTCCCTTCTGACAATTACGACTGGAACATTTAATTGACTGGCAACCGCATACGCGAGCGGGATGCCTTTTGTGGCTATTGTCATGACGACATCAATTTTTGCATCCGCATAGGCCGAAGCAATGATTCTTCCTGCCTTTTGAACCACCTGCGGACTGCCTAAAATATCAGTCAAATATAAATAGCCGCCAGGCAACAGCCGGTCAGGACTGCCGATAAGCTGACAAAGTTCATGAATGAAAGGCTCAGCTTCTCTCTTGCTTACCTTGACGAAAAATTTAACACCGCCCGCTGCTCCTGGTACAGTTTGCAGCGTTCCGATTCCCCTTTCTTCAAGCGTCTCTTTGACAATGGCCAAATCTTCACTGATTGAGGACTTTGCCGAAGAATAACGCTCCGCAAAAAAGGTTAGCGGCACTAACTGGCGAGGATGATCGAGAAGATAACTTGTCATATCTATCAAACGTTCACTGCGGCGAAATTTCATAACAACCTCCCGAATCCGAATATTCTAATTAAAGGATACTATTATTGTGCGCCTTTAATCAAGCGTATGCCGTTCACCTAACATTCTTACTGCAAAAACCTGGTCACAAAATCCGCGCAGGCCATTATAAATTCGATGCATTCTGGAATCGTGCTGAACCAGCCCAAAAACGGTCGGACCGCTGCCGCTCATTAATACCGCATCTGCACCGAATCGTTTCATTTGGTCTTTTATTTGTGCTACCTCTGGATGAAGGTGTAAAGTTACTTCCTCTAGCACGTTGCCAACATGCTGGCACACCTTGTGATAGTCATTTTGCCCAATGGCATTGATCATTTCGTTTATATTTGGGTGGGTGATTCCGTTTACATCCAAACGCCGATATACCTCAGCAGTTGAGACACCGATGAACGGCTTGGCCAAAATAACCCAGCATGTTGGCGGCGCTGGCAGTTCGGTGATAAATTCCCCTCTGCCCTTTGCCAGCGCTGTCCCACCGTACACACAAAAGGAGACGTCTGAACCAATTTCACTGCCAAGCTCGGCCAGTTCATCCAACGTCAGCCCAAGATTCCATAGCTTGTTAAGACCCCTTAAAGCTGCTGCTGCATCGCTGCTTCCCCCTGCCAAGCCAGCCGCAACGGGGATTGTTTTTTCAATGGAGATTGATACACCCTTCTTTACATTAAAACGGTTTTTTAGCAGCAATGCAGCCTGGTAGGCTAAATTACGCTGGTCATCAGGCACGTACCGATTATGAGAAAGAATATGTATTTTATCCTCCTGTAACAAGGAAAGTTCAACCCGGTCGGCTAAATCAATGGTGGTCATAATCATTTCAACCTCATGATATCCATCGGGCCGTTTATGTAAAACATCCAGTGCTAAATTAATTTTAGCCGGTGCTTTAACTAAAAGCTTCACGCTCGTCCACCTACTTTTACAAATATCCTAAGAGACAGGCTCCTTTTGCCTGCATTCCTGCTTTCCGAATCCATATATTGTCCTATTTTACCACAAAACGACAATTGTAAGACGTGAATCCTATCAAATTTTATATTTTATCATAGTTTTGCTAAGAAATAAGTGATATTTTTAGCCAAGAAAAAAAGCCGGAGAAAATTCTTCGGCTTTGCTGCGGCGTTTAAGTGTTTAAATAAATAGCGGAAGTTCTTGTGGGAATTAAGATTTATGCGAGTTCCTGTTGATTAATTGCTGCTGGGCAAGCTCGATGGCCCGCTTTACCATGTTCCCTGCATCTTTTGCCCGGATGCCGCCCCAGCCCTCTTTTTGGACAACATCGTAAAATCCAAGTTCTTTTGCTAATTCTTCTTTAAAGCGTTCGGACATCATTCCTCTTCTTCTGCCCATCTAAACAACCCCTTTCCTGTCGCAGCATTATTAGTATGAGATAATTTGGGATATTAAATAATTTTTTAATATAGGTCTGTTGATTTCGCTCCAATCAACAGATAGAAGAATCAGCAAAGGAGATTTAGTTCTTTTTGAACAGCAAAAAGCAGTAAACCTTTGGTTTACCGCCATGCGTTGATTATATTCTAGCTTAAAGCTGCATTTCCTGCTGCCTCTTCATAGAAGGTAATTTGAACGGTTTCGGTTAAAACATCCGCATAGCTGTAAGAAACTCGTTCGAATGCATTCTCATCCTGATCCAGTTCGATGACAAAAACAGATGGGTATGTCTCTGCTAGGACACCGGAACGTTCAATTGTTTTTCGACGTCCCCCGTTGGCCTTTAGTAACAACCTTTTCCCTAAATTGGAGTCCAGGGACTTTTTAATATCCGCTAAGGTTTTAGTCATTCGGTCCACCTCACTATGTAAAGTATATCACGCTGACATACTTATGTCAAACAAAAATATAAATTATATCAGTCCGACAAAAAGATTGTCAATATTTTTTGTTCTGTTTTTTTTGCTAAATTTCAACATTTCTAGCGTTACCTGAAATGTTTGGGAATATGTATCAAGGGAAAAAATAAACCCATTAGAGCATAGCGAAAGTAGTTTAGTATTGATGACTAGCTTTTCGCCTCTCTAATAGGCCTATTCCTCCTCTTGAACGGGGTGATAGGGCATTCCGGTTCTGAGTACTCCCTTTGTTTCTATTCCTCCCAGTCCTTTTTCGCCTGTAAGTGTATTTCTCAGCACATCCCAAACGTTGATTCTTTCCATAAAAGGGGTAAAACTGATTTTGGCGACGATATAGACCGGGTCAAGAGCGTGAATGTTGATCCTAGATGGGGAGCTGGCAAAGTTTGCGCCGGCATGAATAAGCGATTCAAAATGAGATTGGCATGCGCCCGCAAAGATGACAAGCTGGTCCAAATGGGGCACTTTCCTTCGCGCTTCCTTAACCGTTTCCACAAAGTGTTTAGAATGGCGGTACGCATTGATATCGGTCATCTTCCCTTTTGCTTTTGAATAAGCATCATGTCCGGTGACAACGAGAATGTCGGGACGATAATAGTCCATGTAGCCGCCAATTTTCGCAGGCATCTCTTTTTCATTGCAATGAATCCCTAAAACAGGAACACCGATTTTTTCATATAAGGCCATGCATTTTTTTAAATAGGCAGGGTCGCCATCTAGGTGAAGGACTTTTCCGGGGATTTGAAAATAGCTGCTCGGCTTTACATAGCCGCTGGTGGCTTCGTATTCCTGCCTCTCCCTCAATAAATCGACATCCTGTGTAAAAAGCCTTAAGGATTGCTCCTCGAGCGTCCGGTACTCCTTCGTGAGCTTTAGCCGCTCATTTGGATTGATTACCATCAAATCTTGATATGGGGCATCTGCCACTAGGCGAAAATCCTCGCCATAGAGGATCACCACTGTCTGGCCACTAATTTTTTGTATATCGATAACCCGAAAGAGAATATCGCAATTATATGAACGTCTGCCGACAATATCATTTATTTTTATATCCACTGTCGTCACTCCAATAAGACCGCAGGTAAGGCCTTCAAATAAGGTTCTTTGATAGGCTATGCATGGGTAGTTGTCCTTGTGAAAAAAAATAGACCTTTTTAAAAGGTCTATTGGAAGTATGCATATAGTTCGTCGCTTAGTCGGCCAAACTCTTCGAGGGACAGTGTTTCCCCTCTTCTTGACGGTTCAATGCCGCTGGCTGCCAAGGCCGCAAGGATGTCCTCTTTCTTTTGTTTGCCATCCGGCAGACCACTTGTTAGGTTGTTTAATAATGTCTTTCTTCTTTGGGCAAAGCTCGCCTTTGTCACCTGGAAAAAGAAGTTCTCATCCTTTACCTGGACAGCACGGTTTTCCCTCCGTGTCAGCCTGATGACCGCAGAATCGACGTTTGGCTGCGGGACAAAAACCGTTTTTGGCACAATCATGACGGTCTCCGCTTCAGTATAATACTGAACAGCGATGGATAGAGAGCCGTAGTCCTTCGTTCCAGGCTTGGCAGAGATCCTGTCCGCTACTTCCTTTTGGAGCATACAAACGATGCCGCGAATCGGCAAATGCTCTTCAAGCAGCTTCATAATAATCGGCGTCGTTACATAATAAGGCAGGTTAGCAACCACCATCAAATCGGAAATGCCAGCAAATTCAGCAGCAATAACCTGACCGACATCAGCCTTTAACACATCATTATGAATGACTTTTACATTCGGATATGGTGACAACGTATCTTCTAAAATTGGCAAAAGCCTTTGATCAATTTCAAAAGCAACGGTCTTTTTGCTCGAACGGGCCAGCTGTTCCGTTAAGGCTCCGATTCCTGGGCCAATTTCAATGGCCCCTGATTCGTCGGTAAGCTCCGCAAAGCTGACAATTTTTTTTAATATATTTGTATCGATTAAGAAATTTTGCCCTAGGCTTTTCTTAAAGGAAAAGCCGTATTTTTCTAAAATAGCCCTTGTTCTCACAGGGGTAGCGATATCTTTATCCATTACTCTCCTCCTGACGCACCTTGCTTAGTGCCTCGGCAAATTCCTGTTTGCTGATTTGAAACATCATGAGGCGCTTATGTAGCTGCTTACCGTTCGTATAGCCGATTTTTAATAGCTTCCCTAATTGGATTCTGCGTTCCTTAGCGCCTTCCCCGCCGATCAGGCCGGCAGTGATTAAATCATCCTGGCTGATTTCCTCTAAAATATCTTCATGCATGACTTGTGCATCTTTTAAAGCTGCCCTGATTGCTTCCGGTGAGGCATGCTCAACTCCGATTCCTTTATCTCTTTTTGCAAGGGCATCCTCTTTTGCCAGGAAGGCATGTTTACAGCCCGGAACTTGCTCAGCAATTGTTTTTCTTATTTTTTCACCAGGGTAATCGGGGTCGGTAAAAATAATGACTCCCCTTGTTTCCTGGGCGCGTTTTATTTTTTCAATCGTGGTTTGATTAACTGCGGAACCGTTCGTTTCAATCGTATCCGCTTCGACTGCCCGATTGATGGCAGTTGTGTCATCCCTGCCTTCCACCACGATAAATTCTTTAATTTTCATTTTTCCTCCAAAAAAAAATAAAATTGAAAAAAAGTTGAAACATTTTTGTAATGTCCATCGTCTATATTTACGAAACCATTCATAAACTTTAGTAATCATTTGCTTAGGAGTTCGTTGTTAAGTATAAAGAAATTTTAAGAAAAAGTAAAAAAGCAGGGGTTTCCCCCTGCCGCAAAATGAATTACTGCAATATCGTAATCTTTACTTTTTTACGTCCCCATCGATATGCATCAGCTTTTGAAGGCATAAAGACATCGATTTTATACCCTTTTATGGCTCCGCCTGTATCGGCAGCAACCGCATAGCCATAGCCTTCGACATAAACCTTCGTGCCAAGCGGAATGATATTTGGATCAACGGCAATTATTTTAGCGTTCGGGTTAGAGCGCAAATTAAAACCAGTTGCAGTCCTTCCTGAACAGCCATTACAATAGGCTGTATACGCTGTTGACGACACGTATAGCTCTCTTCCTGCGGGAACCTCTCCACGGGAAACTTGAAGGGCTAAATCCTTCGTCCCGACAGCCACAACTCTATCCTGTTTTGCTGTAATCATCTGCTCACTGATTAACTTCCTTGATACCTCTTTACCATTTTCGATTAGGACTTCATATTGTTTGGAAACGAGCCCTTTTCTACCTTGAGAGATGGTCTGTTCTTTCCCTTTGTCAAGGCTGTCATCCCTCTTGGTAACCACGGCAAATTCAACAGGTTCTTCCACTACATCGGTGACTTTTTCTACACGAATGACGTTAACAACACCATTCTCTGCTATGGTTTCTGTTAATGGCGGTTCAACTCGGTCTAAATCGTTTAGTTTAGTGCCCTGCTGCGTTAAAAAGTCAGCGACCGTAGTCGAAGTGGACCAGACTGCTTGCTCTTTTCCGCCGTCAATGAAAGTCAGATGATAGGCCTCAGTGACGCCGATTTTCATCTTATTTGTGATTGCCGTTTGCGGTCCGGGTGAAACTTTATCGTGCTCGTTTAAAACAATATGTTGTTCTTTCAAAGCCTCCGCTACAGTCTCAGCTGTAGTCCAAATCGTTTTCTTCTCGTTGTTCTTGACAATGGTAACCTGTTTCGCTTGCAGCCAGACGATATGTAGGTTTTCATTTACCTTCGTACTCGCCTTTGGATACAAGTAGTCTTGGGAGCGCATTGTAACATCCAGTTCATCCAATAATTCCTTAATGGTATCTGCATGCGTTTTGATGACCTTTTGTTCGCCATTAAGAGTAATTGCCACCGTTTTCTTTGATCCTTCATAAAAAAGAATTCCAAGAGTTGTTAGCAAAACTACGAAACTAGCAAAAGCAATGGTCAAATTCCTCGCACTCCAAGACTGGAAAAACAGGCTTTTCATGTTTTTGAATACGATGAAAAACGCCTCCTTTTCTTTTTGGAGATATAGTGAAACCATGCCGCCGGCTGTCAACCCTTGCATACCCTGAGAACATATTCCTAATTATGCACATAACTGGAAATTTTGCAAAGGAAAACTTATCGACACGGTTATCCTATGTTGAAAAGGAGACGTGTAGAACTTTTAGTTATCGGAAAAAATTTGGACAAGCTTCTTACAGTTTCGACAAATTCCCTTATCAGTTTATGGCGAAACATTTTTTAGCATTTTGTGTCGTTGCCTCAGCTACCTCTTCGTACGTTAATCCCTTAATTTCGGCAATTTGCTCGGCTACCAGTTTTACATAACTCGGTTCATTGCGTTTCCCCCGAAATGGATGCGGCGCCAAATACGGGCAGTCTGTTTCAATCAACAGTTTATCGATTGGAATCTCAGCGGCTACCTCTTTCGGTTTTTTGGCATTTTTAAAGGTAACAGGGCCGCCCAGCGAAATATAAAAGTTCATGTTCACACATTCCTTTGCAGTCTCCGCGCTGCCGCTAAAGCAATGCATAATCCCGCCTACTTCTGCCGCGCCTTCCTCCTTTAATATCTCAATAATATCTTGAGTTGCTTCACGGTTGTGGATGACAATCGGCAGCTTTACTTTTTTAGCCAGCCGGATTTGCCTTCTGAACACGTCCTTTTGAATGTCCTTTGGCGACTTGTCCCAATGATAATCTAATCCCATTTCTCCAATTGCGACAACTTTTGGATGGGCCGCCAACTCTTCAATCCATTTTAGATCCTCTTCCGTCATATCGATCGCATCTACCGGATGCCAGCCGACACAGGCATAAATAAACTCATAGCTTTCGACCAATTCCATCGCTCTTGTAATGGTCGGGCGGTCAAAACCAACAACCACCATATTTGTTACTCCTGCTTCCTGGGCCCTTGCAATTACCTCTTCAAGGTCCTCGTTAAACTGTTCGGCGTTTAAATGGGCGTGTGTGTCGAATAACATAAAATCCCCTTCTTTCCTTTTTTTCCAACATTTTACTCCTTTTCACCTTAAACACGAAAAAAGGGAAATTTCCACGAAATTTGTTTCACGTGGAACATTTCCCCATTTATTTTTATTTTACCTTTGAGCCATTCGGCAGTGTTTGGTCCACTGTTGCCAGAGACAGCTGCCCGTCTTTGGAGCCAGCCAAGATCATTCCTTGAGATAATTCACCACGCAGCTTAACCGGTTTTAGGTTTGTGATGCAGATTACCTTACGTCCTACCAATTCTTCTGGTTTGTAGTACTGGGCAATTCCTGATACAACTTGGCGTTTTTCATAGCCTAAATCCAACTGAAGCTTTAATAATTTATCAGCCTTCTTAATAGGTTCTGCCTGGATAACCTCCGCTACACGCAGGTCAATTTTCATGAAATCATCAATGGCGATTTCTGCAAGTTCTTCAGGCTTCTCCTCTTTCTTTTCTTCTGCTGAAGGTGATGGAGCCGTTCCGCCTTGCATCTTAGTCTTGATAAATTCAACTTCCTCAGCGATTTCTAGTCTTGGGAACAATGGTGCGTCTTTTTCAACCTTTGTCCCACTTGGAATATTGCCGAATGTTTCAAGGCTTTCCCATGTTTTTAATGCTGCGTCGTTCATTCCTAACTGTTTAAAGACGCCATTCGGTGTCCGGGTTAAAAACGGCTGAAGAAAAATGCCAATCCGGCGCAGCGATTCTGCTAAATGAACCATTACGCTCGCAAGCTCGTTTTTCTTTGCCTCATCCTTCGCTAACGCCCATGGCTGTGTTTCATCAATATATTTATTTGTTCTGCTGACTAGCTGCCAAACAGAGCTTAACGCCACAGAAAATTCCATTTTTTCCATCGCTTCTTCATACTTTGTGATGGTTTCCCGATTTGTTTGGAGCAAGGACTCATCGAATTCACCAACAGAACCGGCATAGTCAGGAATAACCCCATTAAAGTATTTTTCAATCATCGCCACGGTCCTGTTCAGGAGGTTTCCAAGGTCGTTCGCCAAATCAAAGTTGATTCTTTCGATAAACCCTTCCGGAGTGAAAACGCCATCTGCTCCAAAAGGAACCTCACGTAACAGATAGTAGCGAAGCGCATCAAGGCCATAGCGGTCAATCAATGTCACTGGATCGACAACATTTCCCTTTGACTTCGACATTTTTCCATCCTTCATTAACAGCCAGCCATGGGCAAATACCTTCTTTGGCAGCGGAAGGTCGAGTGCCATCAGCATAATTGGCCAATAAATAGTGTGGAAACGGACAATTTCTTTACCGACTAAATGTACATCTGCCGGCCAGTATTTTAAGTAGTTAGCGTCGTTTTCTGTACCATACCCAAGTGCGGTAATATAATTGGAAAGCGCATCAATCCAAACATAGATGACATGCTTTGGATTGCCCGGCACCTTGATGCCCCAGTCAAAGGTTGTCCGAGATACGGCCAAATCCTCAAGTCCTGGCTTAATGAAGTTGTTGATCATTTCATTCTTGCGGGATTCCGGCTGGATAAATTCAGGATTCTCCTCATAATATTGCAGAAGTCTGTCCACATACTTGCTCATTCTGAAAAAGTACGATTCTTCCTTTACTTTTTCGACCGGGCGGCCGCAGTCCGGGCAGTTCCCGTCAACAAGCTGGCGGTCAGTAAAAAAGGATTCACAAGGCGTACAGTACCAGCCTTCATATTGATCTAAATAAATATCGCCCTGCTCAAGCAGTCTGGCAAAGATTTTTTCGACAACCTGTTTATGCCGATCCTCTGTTGTCCGGATAAAATCATCATAGGAAATATCAAGCTTTTGCCAAAGCTCTTTAATTCCGCCAACAATTTCATCGACATATGCCTGCGGGGTCACACCTAATTCTTGCGCTTTGCGCTGAATTTTTTGTCCGTGCTCATCAGTACCTGTTAGATATCTTACATCAAACCCGCGCAAGCGCTTATAACGGGCCATTGCATCCCCTGCAACCGTCGTATAGGCATGTCCAATATGTAAATTACCGCTTGGATAATAAATCGGTGTCGTAATATAAAAAGATTTTCCCGCCATTTGTATCACTCCTCTAGTAATAGACAATTAATCCCCATCTAAACATTATTGCCCTTTTTTATTGGTCTCTAACATCAAAATATACCGAAAATTACGTTTTTGTGCAAGAAACCGGCATTTCGATGAATTCCATTTTTTAAAAATTTTTTCCAAAACACACCCATAAAATTCCCACAAACTACGAAACTTATTTTTGAAATAAGATAGGATTTTGTAGAATTTTGTCGAATTGTCGAATTTATGTCCAATGACTAATATTAGTTATCTATAATGTTAATGATAGTAATTATTGAATAGAAATTCAAAAATCCCTTATTATATCAACCTTTTGTAAATGGGTAAAAATTCCTTATTATTTTTCAAAATTAAATAATTGACGAATTTGGGAAACGCTGGTATTATGAATATATGAAATTTTTGTCGAATAATGACGAATTATAAAAGAGAAAAAATAATTGTTTAATAGTGAGAGGAGATTAAAAAAAATGAAATCTACTGGTATCGTTCGTAAGGTTGATGAATTAGGCCGCGTGGTTATTCCAATCGAATTAAGACGTACACTTGGAATTGCTGAAAAGGATGCTCTTGAAATCTATGTTGATGATGACCGCATTATTTTAAAGAAATACAAGCCAAATATGACTTGCCAAATCACTGGTGAGGTTTCTGATGATAATCTTGCTCTTGCAGGCGGAAAGTTAATCCTAAGCCGCGAAGGTGCAGAGCAGTTAATCAAGGAAATCCAAAGCAACTTTGAATTAGTAAAATAAGAAGACTTCCTTGCCAAAGGTAATCTCTTCTTTTATAAATAGACCAAGAGGCTGACATTTTTGTCAGCCTCTTTTTATGGTTCGATATGATATGCCTGGTAAACTTCCCGTTTATGTAATCCCCTGTCCTTCGCCGTTTGTTTAATGGCGTCTTTAGAGGACATATCTTTGTCAGTTATGTAGTGCCCGACATGCTCTTCAATCGTTAACTGCTCCCACCAAGCGGCCTCTTCGGGTTCCGGTATTTCGCTGGTTCCTTCAACGATGATGCAGAATTCCCCGCGGATTTCCTCTTCATTAGCCCATTGTAGGGCCTCTTCGAGATTCCCCCTGATAAATTCCTCAAACTTTTTTGTCAGCTCCCGGCAAAGGGCGACCTTACGGCTGCCAAGGACTTCAAGCATGAGGGCTAACGTATCCTTCAGCCTGTGCGGGGCTTCATAAAATATGATGGTAGCCGTTTGTCGCTTTAGTCCTTCTAATTGCTCCCGTTTTTCCTTTTTGCCGCGGGACAAAAACCCATAAAAATAGAAAGGCTGGCAGACAAGCCCGGAGGCAATTAACGAAGTGATTCCCGCATTTGCTCCCGGCAGCGGAACGACCGTCAGCATTTCGGCTGTGGCTTGCACGACAAGCTCGTAGCCAGGGTCAGAAATGGCAGGTGTACCAGCATCACTCACTAAGGCAATTTTGGCACCATCATTTAACCTTTGAATCAGCTTTTCCCCGCTCGTTTCTTTGTTATGTTCATGGTAGCTTACCACTGGGGTGTCAATTTCAAAGTAATTCAACAGTTTTTTTGTATTTCTTGTATCCTCAGCGGCAATCAGGTCTGCCTCTTTTAATATCCGTACCGCACGAAAGCTCATATCCTCCAGATTTCCAATCGGGGTTGGAACCAAATAGAGAATTCCCTTATGCTCCTCATTCGCAAAGCTCTTTTGCTGCCACATCATCATCACCTATCTCTCTCACTAAAAAATCCAACTTTTGTTTCCGTGTCAGCTTTTTAAAATGGTATTCCGCTCTTAGGGCATCACCCTTATTTTCAAATCCCTTATAATACGTCAGTTTAACCGGGCCGCGGCCCCTTGTATACTTGGCCCCTTTTCCATCATTGTGAAGCTGAATCCTGCGTTCTAGATTATTGGTATAACCCCCATAGAAACTGCCATCCCTGCAGGTCAGCACATAAAAATAATGCTCATTTTTCTCCATATAAAATCTCTCTTATTTCTGGGGTATATTCATCGTTATCTTGATAAACGATCAGCGGTGGAAGAATTTTCAGATCAGGACTTCCATCCTTAATGGCTTCGACTAATATCGTATTCGCTTCCTTCCCCATCTTTGGGTAAACAAATTGGATCCGCTTTGGTTCCAGCCTATATTGACGCATAAACGTTACGATATCCAATAGTCGCCCCGGACGGTGTACGAATGCTACTTTCCCACCTTGCCTGACAAGGTCGCTGGATGCCTTTATAGCATCCTCAAGCGTACAGAGAATTTCATGACGGGCGATCGCCAAATGTTCATTTGGGTTAATTTCTCCCTTTGATGGCGTCGTAAAATAAGGAGGATTGCAGGTAACCACATCAAATTTGCCGTATCCCAATTTTTTCGGAATATCCTTAATATCCCCAAGAATCATCTCCAGCCTATTTTCAAGACCATTATATTCAATACTTCTGACCGCCATATCGTAAAGGCGTTCCTGAATCTCCACCCCTGTAATTTTGCCCTTAGTCCTGGCACTTAAAAACAGCGGAATAACCCCGTTGCCACTGCAAAGGTCGATAAGGTTTCCTTTTTGGATGGGGACATAAACAAACCTTGCCAAAAGGACTGCATCCAGTGAAAATGCAAATACAGATGGACTTTGAATAATCCTTAAGTTCTCGGCCAGCAAATAATCTAAGCGTTCATCATCCCTCAAGTTAATCATGTTCATTCATTCCTTATCAAAGTATGAAAATAGAGGCTGATGAAAGGTCAGCCTCTTAACGTTATTTCTTATTTAGAAAAGATAGACAGAATAAACAGTCGCCTTCCTTGCGCAAACTGCCAAAATGAAGATTGCAGATATGAAATCCCTCTTGATAAAGGCGGGCTAGATTATCATAGCCTTCCCCGACATCAAATGGCTTTACATTGGGAGATGGCGTTTGTGCCGCCTCCTCTGCTTTTTTGCTGCTGCTATCCTTCTTCTCAGCTTCCGTGGTTACATCTAAACGGCGTCTTAAATGCTCATTTTCAAGCTTTAAACAATGATTTTCTTCTAGTATTTCAGCTAAGTGCTCCTTTAATTCCCCAAGCTGCTGGTAAAGATGGCCAATTTGTGTTTCCATATTACTTACTGATTCAAATATCTCTTTTTTATCCACGCCTTCCACCTCATTAATCTGTGGATTGTATCGAAAAGGCACCTTCTTTAATGATTTCATCTAGCGTATATTCCAGAACCCGCTCTTGTTCTGTCAATTCCACCTGAAGAACCCGCTCTAAAATATTCAAACCTACCACTTTTCCCCTGCCATTAGGAGTTTCAATGACTTCTCCCAAATCCGGCAGCTGTTCTTTAGCAGATTCGTATTCATCATTTTCATATTTTAAGCAGCACATAAGCCGGCCGCATAAACCTGAAATTTTGGTAGGATTTAAAGATAAATTTTGATCCTTTGCCATTTTAATCGACACAGGGTCAAAATCCCCTAAGAAAGTGGAACAGCACAGCATTCTTCCACACGGGCCGATCCCGCCAAGCATCTTGGCTTCATCGCGGACCCCAATTTGGCGCAATTCAATCCGTGTCCGAAAGATGGCTGCCAAATCCTTTACAAGCTCACGGAAATCAACTCGTCCATCCGCTGTAAAATAGAAAATAATTTTATTGCGATCAAATGTATATTCAACATCCACCAGCTTCATATCCAGTTGATGTTCAGTTACTTTTTCATTACAAACCTCATAGGCTTCCTGGGCCGCCTGCTTATTTTCCTCGACAATCATCCGATCCTTCTGGTCCGCAATTCTAACAACCTTTTTTAACGGAAGGACCACATCATGTTCCTCAACCCGCTTCCGGGCTATCACAGCCCTGCCATATTCCACCCCGCGTACGGTTTCGACAATGACAAAGTCATCTTTTTGAATTGGGAGGTCTCCAGGATCAAAATAATAGATTTTCCCCGCTTTTTTAAAGCGTACTCCTACAACATCATACAAATTCAAGATCCCTCCTGCAATTTAAGCACAAGCTGTTCCATCATCAGCTGAGGATTCATGTTCGCAGCAAGCTTTCTCTTCGCTTCGAGAATAGCTGACATTTGAGCCGTTAAGCGCCGCCTTGATGTTCTTAGAGCAAACTGCCGTATGCGTTCCAAATCATTTTGAAAAACAATTTGCTCCTGCTTATCTAATTGTATATATAATAAATCTTTAAAAATAAGAAGTAATAAGTCTAACCCACGTTGAATTTGTTCCTTCTCTTTAAAGTGCAAGAACCAATCGGTCTGAAGCGTGACCATCGCTTCGAGCGGATTTTTTTCTAACACCTCATATAATTTTACCACTATTTTTTGGGCTTGTGCAAACCATTCATCGACATTTAATTCTAGCGCCTCATCCAGACTATTGGTCAACTGTGCAAGTAGTGGGGCTTTATGCGGTGTTACACCATTTTCAACCAACTGACTTACCATTTTTTGCGGCGATAGCGGTTGGAAGGTTAAAGCCTGGCATCTTGAGAGAATCGTCGGAAGGATTTTCTGAGGCTGTTCGGTTAGTAATAATGCTGCCGTTTCGGCATTTGGTTCCTCGAGAAATTTAAGGAGGCTATTGGCAGCACTTACGCTCATCTTATCAGCATGAACTAGCATATAAACCTTTTTTAAGGATTCTACTCCCTTTTTGGAAAACTCCGACTGGAGGTTTCTGATTTGTTCTACCTTAATAGATTGACCGTCCGGCTCGATAATGTGCACATCTGGGTGATTCCCGCTATTGATACGCCGGCAGCTGCTACAGGCCTCACAAGGTTTATACCCATCAATTAACGATTCACAGAAAAGAGCCCTGGTTAGAAGTTCGGCGATTTCCTTTTTCCCCGTTCCTCTCATGCCCTCAAAAAGGTAAGCGTGAGCCACCCGATTTTTTAATAAGCTATTTTTTAACATGCGGAGGACCGCCGGCTGCAGCTCCTCCAGTTGATCCCAGGTTTTCACCAAGATTATCACTCACTAACTAAAGAATAGGAATTTTAGAAATGTAAAAACTGCTCAATCGGCAGCACGAAAACCGTTGCGCCGCCAACCTCGACTTCTACTGGATAAGGGACATATGAGTCGGCATTGCCGCCCATTGGCGAAACAGGTGACACTAGCTGGTCGCGGGCACGGCAGTTATCCTTAATAATCTGCAGAGCCCGGTCAACGCGAATATCTTCAGTACCGATTATGAAAGTGGTGTTTCCTGATTTTAAAAACCCGCCAGTGCTCGCCAGCTTTGTTGCTCTAAAATTATTTTCCACCAACGCCTTTGACAAACGATTGCTGTCCTGGTCTTGAACTACCGCAATAATAAGTTTCATAGTAAATCCGCCCTCTCCTTTAGAATTTCCGGCATTACTTATCCTTTATTATAACAGTTTCTTTGGGGACTTACATTCGCAATAAATTAGGAAGGTTTTCCTCGCTAGCAAAAAAAGCCTTATCGCGAAGGCTTTTTTTCCGTTAGCTTTGATTTGATTATGTCGAGTGTTTGTTGAAAAACATCCTCGATTGTTCCTGAGGCATCAAGTTTGATAATCCGGCCGGGGAATCGGTCTAAAAGGATATGATAACCTTCTCTCACCTTTTGGTGAAACTCCAGGTCTTCCAAATCCAAGCGGTTAACTTCTCTGCCTTTATTCTTATTAATTCGCTCCAGCCCAGCTTCCGGCTCAATATCAAAGTAAATCGTCAAATCCGGCATCATCTTCTCAATTGCAAATTGGTTAATCGTCCATACCTCTTCAATTCCTAATCCCCGGGCGTAACCTTGATAAGCCAGGGAGCTGTCAACGAAGCGGTCGCACAAGACAACTTTTCCCTCTTCTAAGGCAGGCTTTACTTTTTCAATTAAATGCTGTCTCCTTGCGGCAGCATAGAGCAACGCCTCCGTCCGCGGGTCCATGGCCGTATTTTCTTTTGCCAAAATGACGCGGCGGATTTGTTCCGCAATATCAATGCCGCCGGGTTCCCTTGTAACCATTGCCATTGGCAGCTGCTCAGCAACCATACTGAGGATTGTAGTTTTGCCTGCCCCATCAGGGCCCTCGAATGTAATAAACGTTCCGTTCGTCATCTATGAAACCTCCAAAACTGTATATCTTAAGTTGTCCAAAAAACCTTCAGCATACTTTTTCTTAATAAGGAACCACCTTGAAACCTTGCCCCCGTTTTCATCAGCCTATGTAAGAGTCTTAGCTTTTCAGCAGTGATTTGCTCTCCTTTTAACAAAAGCGGAATCCCAGGAGGATAAGGAATAATCGTTTCCGCACAAACCTTGTCCTCTGCCTCAGAAATAGAAATTTCCCACTCCTCATAATCGCCCATCTTTTTGAAAGGAATAGCTAACTCAGAAATCCGATTATTACTTAATTGAAATTCTTCCTCTTTCTCGTCACAATCACAAAAAATATCTTTTAAGGCCTCTTTTATTTTTGCAGCCGTTTCCCTAAAGGGATACTTTTGTTCATCTTTCAGTAGTGGAAGAATGAACAGGAGATTATTTGGATCTGCTAATTCTGTATATATGGAGTATTCCTCCAGCCTTTGCTGCAGCTCAAAGCCACTTAATTTGCTTCGTGACTGAAGCGTGATTTTTAATAAATCTCCTTGCTGATTTGGGTAGTCTAATACCTTAATCGCGGAAACATCGGTCAAATCCCTTTTAAATAAGTAAATCTCGCTTTGTAAAAATTCTAAATCCCTCTGCTCATAGGCTGCTAGATAGCCTCTCGCCAAATCAAGCGATGCCATGATCGGATAAGACGGGCTGCTGGACTGAAACATTTCCAAGTAACCCTTGATTTTTTTATTGTCAAGAAGACAGCTATTAAAATGCAAAAAGGACCCCATCGTCATGGCCGGGAGTGTCTTATGCGCTGATTGCACAACAATATCCGCACCAAGTTGAACAGCTGATGCTGGGAAAGGTTTTCCGAGGATAAAATGGGGCCCGTGTGCCTCATCCACTAGAACTGGGATGTTATGCCCGTGCGCCTCCTGAATAATCCCTTGCAAATCATAGACCACCCCGTAATAGTTTGGGTATGTCAATATAAGGGCTTTTGCATTCGGATACCGGGTGATGGCTTCTTTAACAGTCTCCACTGATATTCCAGAGGGAACCATCCATTCTTGGTCATATTCCGGCTCCAGAAATATGGGGCTTGCCTTGGCCAGCTGTATAGCATTCAGGACCGATTTATGGCTATTCCTTTGTACCAAGACCGTATCGTCCTCCGAGCACGCCGTTAAAATCATGGCAATATTTCCGACAGTGGAGCCATTTACAAGAAAGTAGCTTTTCTTTGAATGATAAAGCTGCGTTAAAAGGGCTTCTGCTTCTAAAATTGCTCCTTCAGGAGAATGCAAATCATCTAATCCAGTTAACTCAGTTGCATCCAGCTTTAAAATTTGTTTAAAGTGCTCCTGGGCATTCTCATCAAAAATAAGACCATATTTATGTCCAGGAACATGAAAAGAAACTGGTTTCCTTAATTCATGCTTTATTAACGCATCATATAAAGGTGTTTTCATCTGCTTAAACATTTCCTTACATCCTTGTTAAGATTCTAACCTATTGTCTCGTTTTAGGGAAAAAAAATAAAGCCCCAATCAGGACTTTGTTATGAAAATATTTCGGGCGTTGTAATTTTTCTAAGCTGTTTCAGATAATGTTTATATTTTGGATCGCTCGTGTCTGTTTGAATTAAATCATTTTCACATTCTGTGCAAATAAAAGAAGTGTATAGATGTATGCCTTTCGCTTTAAGATTCTCACAAATAACGCATGTTTCCCCCAAATGGTTATGTGCTAAGTTTGAATTCAATCGCTCCACCTCCATACACCCATTCTGCCCGATAACAAAAATTTGTATACAATTTTTCGAATTTTCGTATCCGCAATAATAATATATGTCGTCATTCACAATTGGGTGTATGTCTAATGTCGATTTTTTATTGATGCATGGGGACGGTTCTCGTGCATCACTCACACTTCATTTTCTAAACAAAAAAAGACAACCATTTTCAGATTGTCTTTTTGTT
>NZ_JBLVQN010000055.1:0-42398 GCF_058323225.1 Neobacillus sp. PVCKKU3 | reverse complement strand
TAAAAAACCACTTACTCCAAAAGAAGAATTACATAATCTCAGTTTAGAGGAAATAAAAGCACGATTTGAACAAGTAGATTCAATCGTAAATGAATTATTAGAACTACATGGCCATGAATTAAACGTGCTAATTGAGAGAGAGATCCCTTGGAGAGAAGCACCTGAACGATTATCTATTACTCCTCGAAAATTGCTTATGCACACCATTACTCACGAGTTTCATCACAAGGGACAAATAGTAGCCATGCTCCGTCAGATGGGTTATGAGCCCCCAAATACAGATGTATTAGGAACAGAAGATTAATTTTATCTAGAAGTATTTTGGGCGATGTTTAATTGACATTGCCTTTTTTGTTGAGTAAGTTTGTGAGGTTTCCTTCAAGTGAGAATTCTCGCCAGACCAAACGCAACTGCTGCTGCAATTCCCCCAGTAATCGTGGTTTGAACAGCACTCTTAATAGGTGAAGTTCCCGTGAACCTTCCTTTTACGTATCCAAAAATCATCAAAGCGATCAGTGTGACCACTACAGAAACCATTAAAGCTGTTGCAGGATGCCTAAAGATAAAATAAGGGAACAGTGGAATTAACCCGCCGACAATATAAGAAACGGCAATGGTAATCGCACTGTTCCTAGCTCTTGTAGGCTCTGGTTTCTCCAACCCTAATTCGAATCTCATCATAAAATCCACCCATTTTTCAGGGTTTTTTTTCATGGTTTCTGTAATCGATTTGATTTGTTCTTCTTCAAGTCCATATCCCCTGAAAATTTCGGATACTTCCTCTTCTTCGCGTTCCGGAAGCTCTATTACTTCGCGCTGTTCGCGAGCAAGTTCAGATTCGTAATGTTCCGCATCTGTTTTACCTGCCAAGTATCCTCCGAGCCCCATTGCAATTGACCCTGCTGCAATTTCAGCACTTCCTGCCGTGAGAATCAATGTTGTTGTATCAACAGCCCCGGACAAACCAGCAGCTAATGCAAATGGTACGGTTAATCCGTCTGACATACCAATGACAACATCCCGAATGAAGTCAGACCCAGAAAAATGTTCTTCTACGTGATGCAGGTGTTGATCCATATTTTTCACCTCCAATTAACTAATTTTACCATTATGAGCCCGATTTTTTATAGTATTTACTGTCGCTTGTAAAAAATTCTACGAACAAAATTGGGAATATTTTATTCGTCAAATATAATTTAGTATGCAAATAATTAAGCTATTTTCTTATTAATTTATAATTAAAAATTCATTAATTTAGAAAATGTATTCATTTATCGTGCTACATTGTATTTGAGGCTTATTTTTACTTTAAATGGTTTGTTTTTCGAAAAAATAGGATTCGGTGACAATGACCAAATTAAGAATGTAAAAGTTGTTTTGGATTAAAAAATGCAGAAGGTATACAAATACTACTTTAATTAATAGGAGGACAAACCAATGAATACACGGGCAATCAAGGCTCAAAAACAAGGATGGATTCCTAAAAAGGAACGCATATGGGTAATTGTGGCGATTATTATCGCTGCTTTGATCGTGCTTTGGGAACTGAAGGGACTATCACAGCTTCCATTAACCACTCTGCACAGCAGGCAGTTCAAACATACATTTAAAGATTTTGGCTCCAATGCAAGAATTGCCTTATTTTTTGTACTTGCTTATTATGTGCTTCTTCGTGTTATGAAGCTTGATTATTTAAAAGGTCAAGCCAATTTGAAAAAAAGGTTGTCCACTTTACTGCGCTTTGCCCGAAAATGGCATACTCCAGTAGCCATTCTCGCCATCGCTTTTATTATCGTGCATACGGTGGCTGTCTTTATGCACGGCTTCAAATTTGATTTTAATAATATAAGTGGATTGCTTTCCTTGATTGTCCTGCTTCCTGTTCCGATATCAGGACTATTTCGATATCAAAGAATGGACCGGAAGTGGCATCTACGGTCTGGTGTTGCTTTTGCCATTCTATTTTTAATTCATTCCTTTTTATAAACAATATGTGCATAAGCCGTTTTAAAATCAGAGAAATAGTCTATATTCAGGTGTAATGACGTAACTGTAACAATTTAGTGACTTTTAAATAAGTGCTTCAAATGTCAGCTTTTCTTTTTCCACTAACCTACCCTCAATAGAATAGCTAAAGAAGATCGCGGCGGCGGTCTTTTTTTCTTGAACTAACTTGGCAGAATAGTTGATAGGAAAATCTAGCTATAAGTGAAACTTATTAAATGTCATAAAGTAATACCAATTAACTTATGGGGTCAATTCAGTTAGCATAGAATTTAATAAAAGGGGTGATTTGATTGAACACAGAAATAAGGTTTAGAATGGCTACTGAAAAAGATTTAGACAGTATTGTTGCAATGCTTTCTGATGATGTTTTGGGAATTAAACGTGAGCGTTATGAGCATCCACTTCCTAGTAGTTACATAAAAGCATTTGAGGCTATTACATCTGACCCTAATAACGAGTTAGTTGTGGCGTGTGACGGTAATGAAGTGATTGGGGTGCAACAAATTACTTTTACACCATATATAACACATCAAGGTGGATGGAGAGCTACTATCGAAGGAGTGAGAACATCAGCTTCTGTAAGAGGTAAGGGTGTAGGTACTGAACTTATAAAATGGGCAATTCAACGTGCAGAAGCACGTGGTTGTCATTTAGTACAACTGACAACTGATAAAAAAAGACCAGATGCCTTAAGGTTTTATGAACGGTTAGGTTTTAAAGCAACACATGAAGGTTTAAAGCTGAAGCTTTAAAAATTGGTGGCGTATCTACAACCAACTAATACGCTCTTTTACTTAATGCTCAGTATTTTTTAATTATTGTATTGGTTTTATACGGGGATAGAGAGCGAGGGAGTCAATCTAGTCGGTAATTCTTAGCAAATTGGAAGGCATGGTAAAAGATTGAGGGGTATATAAATGTGTTAGAATTTTTACTTCATATTTTGATAAGTTTCATGATGTTAGGAATATCATTGTTTCCAGCACAAATGGTAAAAACTAAGGGTGGTGGTGCTCTGGCAATTATGGCTGGGATATCTGGACTATTAGGGATTATTTTAGTAGGTACAGGTATTTACATTGGAGGGGCAGAGGCTGTGCATGCATATCACTACATAGCATTTATAGCACAATTGATAATTCTAGGTCTTTCCCTATTAATCTACCGTCTTTTTAAAAAGCTGGGGTATTCAAAGTTAATAAATATCTGTTCAATTTGCTTAGTAATAATTAGTCAATTAACTTATGTTTACTATATTATTGCGAGTTTTATTTATTAATATTAGACAAAAATTAAGAGAATATTTGTAATTCTAATTTTGAAGTATAAAAAACGTAAGCCCAAAATAAAAATAGACACGCATCATTCGCTCAGTCAGCCTTTGGATCGACTGAACGACTAAATCTAGCTTGGATTCTATTTGATAGAGAAGATAGAGGGTCACAACGATAGGGAAGCCAACCTCATTGATAAATGAGATGATTTGTTCCACGGCAGATTCGCTCCTTTCCGATTAATATTTTTAAAGAGGCCGGTTTCGTTAAAGAACCGGCCTCCCCCCTTAAACGTATTGAAGGGAAAAGGACAGGGGGAGGATTAATTTTTTAAAAGTTTATAATTTAAGAAGTAAATGTTTATGTAGGTTAACGGAGGGAAGATTGTCGGTTTTTATGAGGTAATCGGGTTGCCTTTGCAAAGTAAACGTGCGTTTGGAAATTTTGTGAGTAGATGTGGTTGTAAAAAGTAATTACGGAAATTCTTTGACAAATAATTTAAATTTAAATAGTCCCAAAATTACAAATATAGTATAGTATAGTATCACATTGATACTATACTAGCTGAAAGTAGGGGTGAAAGAATGGATTTAATGAATATTCAGCCTGTTGTCCAAAGTATTGCAGATGCAATAGCGGCTGTTTTAAAGATTGAGGTTGAAATTGCCAATCATCATTTTATTAGAGTTGCAGGTACAGGGGAGCAACGGGTAAGTGTCCTTCACAAAATGGAAGGGGATCTCGTCTATAAATCTGCCATTCGTACCGGGCAGCCAGTCATTATCACAAATCCTGGGTATGCAGAGGTTTGTCAGAGATGCCAATTTTTCCAAAATTGCTCAGAGACCGGGGAGATTTGCACGCCAATTACATATGATAACCGGGCGATTGGTGTGATTGGGCTATTGGCATTTAACGAGGAGCAGCGCCAGCGTTTGTTTGAGAACACGGATGGAATATTGACTTTTTTAAGAAAAATGGCAGACCTTTTATCAAGTAAATTGCATTTATACCATTTGAATCAACAGCTTACAAGCAACTCAGAAAAAATGGAAAAGTTGATGGATCTTGTTCATGTAGGAATGATTGTGATTGACGAAAAAGGAAAGCTGAATGAAATGAACCTAAAAGCTGAAATGCTATTGGGAGCAGAAAACAAGGCAGTTCCTCTCCATGTACAAAACTTAATTCGTGATTTTGCTTGGGAGTCAGGGGTTTTGAGTCGAACCATTACGCTTGTAACCAGCAGGGGAGAGAAATCTTTGCTTTTGACTAAACAAAAACTATCTTCTCTAGCATCATATCAGACGGAGTATTTGATTAGTATTCAGGATGTCAAAGAGATTCGAAATCTTGCAGAAATGGCAGCGGAGGACCAAAAGAAACCGTTTGACCAAATTATTGGTGTCAGCACACAAATCACGGAGGTAAAAAAATACGCCTTTAAGGTATCCCAATCTGACTCCACCGTCTTAATTCAAGGGGAAAGCGGTACAGGGAAGGAGGAATTCGCCAGAGCCATTCACCATTCGAGTATGAGGAAGGAGCATCCCTTAATTACTGTCAATTGTGGTGCTATTCCTGAGCACTTATTAGAGAGTGAGTTGTTTGGTTATGAGAGAGGCGCGTTTACTGGTGCCAATCAAAAAGGGAAGCCGGGTAAATTTGAATTGGCCCATCAAGGGACGATCTTTTTAGATGAAATAGGCGAGATGCCTCCGCTGTTACAAGTGAAGCTGCTGCGTGTTCTCCAACAGAAGGAAATAGAACGTCTTGGCAGTACCCATACGATCCCAGTTGATGTAAGGGTGATCGCGGCAACGAACAAAGATTTGCAGGAAATGGTGAATAATGGACTGTTTAGGGAGGATTTGTATTTCCGGCTCAATGTCATTCCTATCGTGATTCCGCCGCTTAGAAGCAGGAAGGAGGACATCATTGCTCTGAGTGACCACTTTATTTCCTTGTTCAATGAACAATTTCATGCGAATGTATTAGGCTTTGGAAAGAATGTCATAAGTGCCATGTTAAATTATCCATGGAAGGGTAATGTTCGAGAACTGAAAAATTTTATTGAATACCTATTTAATTTTATTACCAATGGGTGGATCACCATGGAGGCAGCAGGTGAATTAATTCAACGAAAGCTAGAAATGGAAAAACAGAAGATTCCTCTTACCTCTACATCTTTCTCCTTAGTTGAAATGGAAAAGGATTTGATTAAAAAAGCTCTTCAATACGTTCACAATCATCAGCTCAACGTGGAGGATGCAAGCCAATTATTAGGAATTGGGCGAGCTACGCTGTTTCGAAAAATAAAAAAGTATCAAATTGATATTTGATATCAAAATGAGACTTTTTTGTTTTACTAGGAATTTTGATCCGAATTTTTTAGTTTGAGTATCATTTTGGTACCTTTTTAAGATTTTCATTTTTATATAAGCGCTTACTGAAGGGGTCTTCATCTTGGCACGCGACTTGCATTGTATAAGGATAGAAAAACTCTAAAGGAGGAGCAAATATATGCTGCAACAAGTTCAAACAAATAAAGCACCAGCAGCGGTAGGCCCCTATTCCCAAGCAATCATTGCCAATGGTTTTGTCTTTCTATCAGGCATGCTGCCGTTAGATTGCGAAACCGGGAATATAGTAGGGGATTCCGCAGCCGAACAGACAGAGCAAATCTTAAAAAATATTTCAGAATTGCTGTCAGAGTTAAATCTGGGTTTAGAGGATATTGTGAAAGCGACGATCTTCCTTGATTCTATTGATTCATTTCAAAGTGTAAATGAAGTGTATGGATCATATTTTTCAGAACATAAGCCTGCAAGAAGCTGTTTCGAGGTGTCTGCCATCCCTAAAGGGGCAAAGGTGGAAATCGAAGTTATTGCAGTAACAAAATAGAAAAGGAGGGGTTGTTAGTGCAGAGTACCATGAGAAAGGATATGAAATGGGTTTCCAATACATTTTATGATCCTGTCTATAACGACGATGAATTATCATTTTTTCAAGATAAAGAGGTTGAAAAGATCCACCAGTTTCAAAAATCCCATGAATCCTATACAGAAACACCCTTGCATTCATTAAAAAATTTAGCGGACTATCTTAATGTTTCCGAAATCCTAGTGAAGGATGAATCGTACCGTTTTGGCCTTAATGCCTTTAAGGTAATGGGTGGTATTTATGCGGTGGCAAAGTACCTGGCCAATCAACTTGGCGAAAACATTGAGAACCTTTCATTTAAAGAACTGCAGTCTCCTCGAGTAAAAGAAAAGCTTGGGGAAGTCACCTTTATTTCTGCAACGGACGGGAACCATGGCCGCGGGGTTGCCTGGGCGGCAAGAGAGCTGGGTCATAAATCGATCATTTATATGCCAAAGGGTTCGTCCTTGATTCGTCTGAATGCGATTCGGAACGAAGGAGCAGAGGCGGATATTACGGAGTTAAATTATGACGATGCTGTTCGAATGTGTGCCAGCCTTGCAAATAAAAATGGCTGGGTAATGGTTCAAGATACTGCTTGGGAAGGTTATGATGAAATTCCGCTTTGGATCATGCAGGGATATGCATCGATGGCTAAAGAAGTGGTCGATCAAATGGGCAGCGCCGGAGGAGAACCGCCTACACATATTTTCTTGCAGGCCGGAGTTGGATCTTTTGCCGCTGGGGTCGCTGCTTATATGGTTCAGCATTATCGAGAAAATCCGCCGGTGATTATCGTAGTGGAACCGGAAAAAGCTGATTGTTACTACAGGTCCTTTGCCAATAAAGAAGGGAAGCGAGAGGTTGTCGGCGGAGATATGGACACCATCATGGCAGGCCTAGCTTGCGGGGAACCGAATACAAGGGCGTTTCGGATATTGGGTCAATACGCTAAGGCAGCCTTCTCCTGTAACGATAATATTTCCGCATTGGGGATGAGGCTCTACGGAAATCCGCTGAAGGATGACCCTCGGGTTATTTCTGGCGAATCAGGCGCGGTGACCCTCGGGCTTGTCTACTATTTACGGAAACTGGAAGCAGACCAATCTGTAAATGATGAGATATTACTAGACTCAAATTCAAGAATCTTGCTGATTAGCACAGAAGGGGATACTGACCCGGACCATTATAAAAAGGTTGTTTGGGAAGGGCGCTGTCCGATTTAAAATAGGGGCTCGGGCCAAGGCTTTTGGAGCTATATTCAAAGTTTTTGGATGACGCGGTGAAGTGCCTGGCCTAAGAGTCGATCTGGAAAAGGAATAGAAATTTTGTATAGGGGGAGTAAAGGTGTTATCAGAAAAACGGAAAGAAAGCGTGATTAAGCTTTGTCAATCATTAGTGAGATTAAAAAGTTATTCCGGCCAAGAGGATTTGGTGGCAAAAGAGATTAAGGCATATGCTGAACAGCATGGCTTTGATGAATGTATTGTAGATGAGTACGGGAATGTCATGCTCGTTATAAACGGCAATATGGAGGGACCTACCGTATTATTGGATGGCCATATTGATACTGTACCAGTACATACTGAGCAGTGGACCGTCGACCCTTTTTCAGGCGAAATAAGAGATGGAAAAATTTATGGCAGAGGAACCTCCGATATGAAGGGGGCCGTTAGTGCTATGATTGCTGCGGCAATCAATTTTGCTGAAGATACAAAGAAAGCCTTTCCTGGTAAGGTGGTTGTTTCATGCAGCGTCCATGAGGAGTGCTTTGAGGGAGTAGCGACAAGACGGGTTAGTGAAATTGTAAACCCAGATTATGTCGTCATTGGAGAGGCAACGAATTTAAAACTAAATCGGGGACAAAGGGGCCGTGCGGAAATCGTCGTCGAAACCGTTGGAAAGCCTGCCCATTCCTCTAATCCGGAAAAAGGAATTAATGCGGTCTATCATATGATGAAGCTCCTTTCTGAGATTCGTAACCTGCCAGTGAATGAACATGAAGTATTAGGAAAAGGAATACTTGAATTAACGGATATCAAATCCTCTCCTTATCCTGGGGCATCTGTCGTTCCATCCTTATGTACAGTGACATTTGACCGCCGGCTGCTGGTGGGGGAAACAAAGGAATCCGTTTTAGCGCCAATCCAGGATCTCATTGATAAGCTCCAGTTGGGGGATTCGCAGTTTAAAGCAAGCGTAAAGTACGCTTTCGGCGAGGAACGCTGTTATACAGGGGCCCTAATTAGAGATGAGCGATTTTTCCCGGGATGGGTATATGATGATGACGAAGATTTTGTCCAGCTTCCATTAAAAGAATTAGCTGCGATTGGACTCACACCTGAACTGTCTCATTATTCCTTCTGTACAAATGGAAGCCACTTTGCAGGTGAAGCAAATATTCCAACCATCGGCTTTGGGCCGTCGTTAGAATCACAGGCCCACGTTGATGATGAATATATCGAGATTGAGCAATTGGTAAAAGCTACAGCAGGCTACTCGGCCATTATGAGAGCGTTAACATCGATTCATTCCAAGGAAAAGGAGACGGTAAGACATGTATGATTTAATCATTCGCAACGGGAAAATTATTGACGGGACAGGTTCGCCATGGTACTACGGGGACTTGGCGATAGAGAACGGAAAAATCGCCAAGATTGGAAAATTAACCAATCTCCAGGCGAAGGAGGAAATTGATGCGAAGAATCAAGTTGTAAGTCCTGGATTTATTGATATGCATACCCATTCCGACCTTGTTATTCTTGATGAGCCTTTGATCGAGGCAAAGGTTCGCCAGGGAATTACAACCGACTTGCTAGGGCAGGACGGAATTGCTGCAGCCCCGCTGCCAAAGGAATATGTTTCGCCATGGAGAAAAAATCTGGCTGGATTGGATGGCAACCCGCCAATTGAATGGGACTGGACAACGGTTTCTGAATATTTAGATAAGATTGAGAAGAACAATCCAAGCTACAATTTGGCGGTGCTTGCCCCGCATGGGAATATCCGGATGGAGGTTATGGGACTCGACAATCGTCCGGCTACAGATGACGAGATTAAACAAATGCAAGACGTTCTCCGCCGTTCTTTAGATGAAGGAGCAGTTGGCTTATCGACCGGATTAATTTATCCGCCATGCTGTTTTGCCGAAATGAAAGAATTAGAGGCATTATGCCAAGTAATTGCGGAATACGGGGTGCCGCTGGTCATCCACCAGAGAAGTGAAGGGGACGAAATTCTGGAATCCATGCAGGAATTGATCGACATGATGAAGCGGTGCGGAGCCCACCTTCATTTTTCACACTTAAAGAACTGCGGCAAGGATAACTGGCATAAGACACCGGATGTATTAAAAAAGATTGACCAAGCGCGGGAAGAAGGGTTAGAAGTAACCTTTGACCAATACCCGTACACGGCCGGAAGTACGATGCTGAGTGCCATTCTGCCGCCTTGGGTTCATGCTGGCGGCACCGATCAGCTGCTCGAACGCCTCGCCGATGAAGGGCTTCGGAAGAAAATGATCGAGGAGATGGCAACAGGCTTTAAGGGATGGGACAGCATGTCGAAATGGGCCGGTTGGGATGGAATTATTGTTACATCCGTAGAATCCGCTGAGAAACAGTATTGTGTAGGCAAGACGATTGAACAAATTGCTGAATTAGACGGCCGGGAAAATTGTGCCGAAGTAGCTCTGGACTTGATTCTTCACGAGAAAAATGGCGTTGGGATGATTGATTTTGTCATGAATGAGGAATCCGTTAAGGCAATCCTTGCACACCCGGCTGGGACGATTGGAAGCGACGGTTTATTAGGCGGTGAACCACATCCTCGTGCCTACGGTTCATTTCCTCGGATTCTTGGAAAATATGTAAGGGAAGAAAAGGTTCTCCCGTTAGAAGATATGATTCGCCGTATGACGTCCCAGCCTGCGAGAATCATAGGTTTGCAGGACCGCGGGATCTTACGTGAGGGATTGGCCGCTGATATTGTCATCTTTAACCCAGACGAAATTATCGACCAAGCCACATTTGAAAAACCGCGCCAGTTCAATCTTGGAATTGATACGGTCATCGTCAACGGTGAGGTTGTCATTCAAGGTGAGCAGGCTTATCGGAAAGCTGTGGGAAAGGTGATTCGCCGTCATTATCCAGGGGTTCAAGGAGTTAATGAAAAAGAGTTATTGTCCCGTTAAGAACAGAGCTGAAATGTAGATTGTCATGCAAGCTATTTCTAAGGAGGATGATTTATGGGAATTATTTGGACAATTGTTATCGTTTATATGGCAGCCATGATTGGAATTGGATTATATGCAAAAACAAAGGTCAAGGATAGTAACGATTATCACCTTGCTGGCCGTCGATTAGGTCCAATTATGCTTGCAGGGACATTGGCCGCAACTGAGATTGGCGGAGGAAGTTCTGTTGGTGTCGCCTCTAAAGCTTATGGAGATTGGGGGCTGTCTGCCGGTTGGTATGTGGTATCGGCCGGGATTGGTATATTGCTAGTATCCTTTGTGGCCCCTTATATGCGGAAGGCAATGGCGACAACTGTTCCGGAAATTATTGGTCGGAGATACGGTAAAGGCAGTTATGCTATTTCTAGTTTCTTGTCTTTTGTTGCTTCAACAGCCTTGGCTGCAGTTCAAATTACAGCAACGGCATCAATTGTCCATATATTAACAGGTTTTAGTGTAACATGGGCAATTCTGATTGCAGGATTAGGGGTTGTGTTCTACACCTATCTGGGTGGAATGTGGAGTGTTACACTTACGGATTTTGTGCAATTTTTCCTTATTGTTTTCGGGTTTGCGATTGCTGTTCCCTTCGCTCTTCACAGTGCAGGTGGTGTAGACACGGTCATGTCCAACCTGCCGAAGGAACAGTTAGGCTTTACCAAGATTGGATGGGGAACCATCATCGGGTTAACCATCATGTACTTTATGACTTTTTCAACTGGACAGGAAGCGGTACAGCGCTACTACTCTGCAAAAAATCAAAAAGTAGCCGTAACAGGTTCACTATTATGCGGCATCTTAATGACATTATATGCCTTCATTCCGGCTGTTCTTGGTTTAATTGCGTTAGCTGTCTTTCCAACGATTAATGCCAATGATGCATTGGCAACCGTTTCTGTTGAATTATTGCCGCCGCTTATTTCAGGGCTTCTCCTGTCAGGTGTCATTTCTGCAACATTGTCTAGTGCCTCTGGAAACTTACTTGCTGTAGCAAGTGTATTCGTAAAAGATATTTATCCAATTGTTACGAAGAAAGCCGTGGAACCTCATAAAGAGCTTAAATTAAGTAAAATGCTTGTTGTGATCTCAGGTTTTGTGGCGGTTGGCATTTCTTTATTCAGCCAACAAATCATTCCGTTGCTTGTTTTTGCCTTTACCCTTCGTTCAACCGGTCCATTTGCAGCATATCTACTAGGATTGGTATGGGATAAAGTTACACCAAAAGCCGGTTTGTACTCTATTATTGCGGGAACCGTTATCGGGCTCGGATGGCAGCTGGCAAAAGAACCATTCGGTATCATGGCTGTCATTGCCGGAAGCGCAGCCAGCCTATTAACCTTCTTGATTGTAAATAAAATCGAACTTAATAGAGGAGTCCCGGCAGCACCTTCGGCGTATAATCAGGAGGATCATTATACGGCATAGAGTGATATTGCAGCTTGCTAATCATGATAAGGAAACCGTTCTTTAGTAGTGAAATTGGTATATTAATTCTAAAAAGCCAACAACTTTGAAGGTTGTTGGCTTTGATTGTTAGGTGTGGGCTGGATTGGGAGGGTCACATTAATTCGAGCATTAATTAAATTCGTTTAGTTAGGATTGCTTAACTCCAATTGTGATTTTAACTCACTTTGTACCCTTTGTTTCTCTTCTGGAGCGACTATTCCATAATAAATTTTGTTAATCTTTGTGCCTGTTTCTTTTATTTCGATTTGTTCAATACTGTTTCCGGCCGTTTTATCATTTTTTTGAATGGCTGCCATTTGGTCAAAGGTTAAGTTTGTTTTGACATTTTTACCAAGGGCGGAAAAGATGTCAGAGAAGTTTGTTAAGCTAGAAAAGCTGGCACCTTCTTTTATAACAGCCTGAATGATTTGACGCTGCCTTTCTTGTCGTCCAAAGTCCCCTCTAGGGTCCTCGTGTCTCATCCTCGAATAACTTAACGCTTCATCCCCATTTAGAGTGATCTTTCCTTTTGCGAAATGGTATTGGCCGACAGTAAAGTCCAGGTCATTCTGGACCGTTACCCCGCCAACCGCATCGACAATGTCTTTAAAGCCTTCCATATTAATCTGGATATAATAATCGATCGGGATATCGAGAAAGTTTTCAACCGTATCCATTGCCATCGGTACTCCGCCGAATGCATAAGCATGATTGATCTTGTCCTCTTTTCCCTTGCCGACTATTTCAGTGCGTGTGTCACGCGGTATGCTTAACATTTTTACCGACTGTTTTTGAGGGTTAACAGCCAAGACAATCATGGAGTCAGAACGACCTTTATCTCCTTGCCGTTCATCGACACCCAGCATTAAGACTGTAAATGGATCCTTCTTTAATTCAACGGGCTCTTGGCGTTTATCTGATTGTTTTCGTTCGATTGGCTGATGCATGGTATCAACGGCGGTTTTAAACGATTTGTATACGGAATAACTGTAAATTCCGAGTGATAGGAACAACACAAGAAGAGTGATGAGCGTAATTTTGACCCACTTTTTCTTCCTTTTTTGAGTTTTCATTTATGAAAACCTCCTTTATTTTAAACTGTTGGCTGGGTTATATATACGATACAAGTCCTGAGGCAGTTTTTTTGAGAGAAAGTTGACTTCAGTCTTTCATTTTCTCACAAAACAATATTTATGTAACTATTAACTTTTTCCAAGAAAAGTTAGGTGCCGCCAAATATAACAGTCATAAACACCTTCCCATCCCAAGGGTCCTTTACTTTTTATATAGTTATTTGCCAAAAAAGATGTTGGATGAATGGGGATGACATGGTTGGCAATTATTTTAATAGTATTGAAAAGTTTTAAGATACTTTAGGTAAAAATTAGTTAAAATGTACTTATAGAAGAGGTGGACAGATGATTTATAACGAGGAAGAATAAAACAACGTATAGCAGAGATTCTTACTATATTAATTGATAAAGATATAAACGAACAAATTAAGCTGGCATATAAGTACATCTATTCTGATCCCAAGAGTTCTTTAACCAAGTCTAGGATTGCACTTGAAAAGATTGTCTCGGATGTATATTTGAAGGAAACAGGTCAAGATTCACGAGGTTCCTCTCTGGGCAACATCCTAAATAACCCAAGTTTTAATCATAGAATTGCTATCCCAATTCTCAATTTGATGAGACATATAAAGGCTATGGGGAACATAGGTCCTCACCCCGGGCCTGGCAATGCTAAAGATGCAATAAGAGTGTTAGACAGTTTACTAGATATTGTGGAATGGTATGTTCAAAGTTATAGAACTAGTGAAAGCAAACAAGAAAAGCAGCAGAAATTCCTAAATTCTGAAGAAATGCAGGCAGAAAAGCAGTTTCAAGCAGGAGAAGAAGCAAGACTCACGGGTGATAGGCTTGAGGCAGCGACTCACTATAAAAAAGCGGCAGAATTAGGACATGTTGAGTCCCAATTTGTGTTAGGTTTACTATTTTATGAAGGAATAATTGAAACCGATTATGTGAGTGCTATTCAGTGGTTTAAAAGGGCAGCCGAGGAAGGGCACGCAGGGGCACAAGCAAAGCTAGGCAGTATCTATCGGAGAGGCACGGGGGTAGAAGTAAATCTGTTAGAGGCATTTTTTTGGTTTAAAAAAGCGGCTGTACAAGGCGATCCGGATAGTCAATTTTGCCTTGCAGAGATCTATTATAACGCTCAAGGAGTTGAACAGAATTACAATAAGGCAATCGAATGGTACTCCAAGGCTGCGGAACAAGGGCATGCAGAGGCTCAATATAGCATGGGGTTAATGTATGACGGGGGATATGGAATGGAGCGGGACCCTAATCGGGCCATGAAGTGGTATCATCGTGCGGCAGAACAAGGACACGCGCAGGCGCAATTTTACCTTGGCTGCAAGTACGAATATGGAGATACCGGGATACAGTCAGAACTTAAACAAGCGGTGGAATGGTTTACGAGGGCTGCAGTGCAAGGCCATACTGGTGCCCAAAATACACTAGGGACGAAGTACTCCAATGGGAATGGAGTAGAGGAGGACTTAAAGCAGGCCGTGGGATGGTATCGAAAGGCGGCCGAGCTAGGAGACGAGAGTGCTCAGTATAATCTTGCGGGCATGTATGAGCACGGACTTGGAGTAGCCCAAGACCTTGAGCAGGCATTAGGATGGTACAGAAAGGCAGCCAAGCAAGGGCTTCAGCCTGCTCAGATTATGGTTGAAGGAACTGAAAAACGAATGCAAGCGGTGGAGCAATATAAGATAGGGGCAGAACAGGGGGATGTGAATGCCCAGTATAGGCTTGGACTGGCATATGCTGATTCAACCGGATTAGGAAAAGATAATAAGCTAGCGATGAAATGGTATATGAGGTCAGCCGAGCAAGGCCATGCCGATGCCCAGGCTCAGTTAGGGCGATATACGAATATGGGTGGGGAGTGGAGAAGGACCCTGAGCAGGCGGTTGGATGGTATCGAAAGGCGGCTGAGCAGGGAGTTGATCGTGCTCTGTATAGGCTTGGAGTTGCCTATGCGAAGGGGAACGGAGTAGCCAAAGACTATGAGCAGGCGTTTGAATGGTTTAAAAACGCGGCTGAACAGGGAAACGCGTGGGCACACAATAGTATAGGGGACTTGTATGCCAGGGGATTAGGAGTACCTCAAAACCTGATTCAAGCGGTGGAATGGTATCAAAAGGCGACGACGCTGGAAAGCAATACACTTGCTATTGCAAATCTTAGGAATACCCTGTATCGACTAGGGGTCATGTATACGCAGGGATCTAAAGTAGCCAAGGATTATCGGGAAGCCGTAAAGTGGTTTAGGAGGGCAGCCGAGAAAGGAAGTGTTGCTGCTGAGTATAGCCTGGGATATGCCTATGAACATGGGTTCGGTGTAGTTCAAGATCAAGCCCATGCAGTAGAATGGTACAGAAGGGCAGCAGAGCGAGAGCATGCCGCAGCCCAGTACAGACTTGGAGATATGTATGCAAAGGGGATAGGAGTAGAGCAAGACCAGCCCCAAGCTGAACAATGGTATAAGAAAGCAGCAGAGCAAGGGTTTGAAGGTGAGTCATTAGGCTGGACGCCAAAGGGTCATACTACTATTCGTTTTAACTCTTTTTAAAAATTGTATTCAGCCAATAGTTTGGTTTTTAACAGTTATTAAGTACGACAGTTCAAAGATTTCCAACTCAACAGCCTTATTTAATTTAGAATTTTTAAGAGGTATTGTTTATTCTTTGGTGAATTATTAATATACAAAAAAGTAAAAAGGTGGAAAAGTATATGAATTCAACGGTTTCTCCAATTGCTTGTAAGGTAAATAATGTATTTATTCATGTTAGTGATTTAAAAAAATCTGCAGAATGGTACAGTGATTTACTTGGGTTACCGTTTAATAAGGAAGAAGTTCATTCTCCTGTTTACAATGTCCCTGTAACTTCAGAAACCGGACTTACTTTAGATGATCACACATTTGACCCAGGCTTTAAATTGAAGCCCTCAGACCACGTTCTATTTAATTTCTTCGTCAAAGATATTGATGAAGCATACCAGTTTATTAAAAATAAAGGAATAATAGTTGTTAAAGAAATAGAGCGCATAGGTGATTTTGCTTATTTTAACTTCAAGGATTTAGATGGTAATGTTTTAATGATCTGTAATTGTTAAATGTTCTGAGCAAGGGTAAAGTTTTTTTACCTTTGCTTTTTTATTTGGTTCACTATTGGGGAACCTGGCCAAGAAAGGGGAGTCAAGGTATCAGACAAACACCGGTTCAGGGGCAATCCAAGGTTCCTTTTTCAATAAACAATGCAGGCACCCGATCAGTGGGATATGATTTACTGTGTGAATGATCAGTTAAAATAAGAGAAAACATAATGACCTATTTGGGGTGTTTTCCATTTATTTGGATATACTTTCCGGTTTGGTGTGGTTACTTTCCACTTTGATGATTTTACTTTCACTTTTTGGCAAATACTTTCTGATTTTCTACTTTTACTTTCCAAAATTAGCGATTTACTTTCCAAACCCTTTTTAACAGAATAAAATAATGGGTCTGTGGGAGACTATGGTGGTTAACTAATTCAAAGGAGGAGTTATTTTTGAGTCACTTCACAGACCATCATCATACAGGAGAAACAGTAATGGAATCTGGGCAATATATAGATGCAGATGGAGAGAAGAAAGAACTTCGTCAAGGCGAAACATTTCCTGAATGCCCATCAACAGGGAAATCTACAACCTGGACGCACGAAAGCCATACTCATAGAACTGGTGAAACAGTAATGGAATCAGGGCATTATGTAGATGCAGATGGCGAACATGTAGTACTTAACCAAGGAGAAAAATTCCCAAGCTGCCCATCTACAGGAGAAGCAATCTCTTGGACTCATGAACAGTAAAAATGAAGTACGATCACGAAGCAGCCTTTTAAAGGGCTGTTTTTAATTTTTTGCACTCCATCACAGGTATTGGAATGTTTTGGCGGCGAAAAAGAGATACGTTCTATTGTTAGGACAAATTTACTTAAAAAACAAGAAGACCACCCAGCGCTGTCACAAGGTGGTCTCCACATAAATTAGCTATTTATAAATATTTAATTTTATATTCGAAAACTGCTGTGGTATATAAAATTTATTATAAATCAATGGATGATCTCCATTGCCGTAAAGACTTTCTAATAGTAGAAAACACTCATTCTGACCAATTAATTTTTCTTTCCGATCGGCTAAATTAACGGTATGTGTATATCTTATTTCTATTTCTCCATGATTCGCATCCACATACACCTGGTTCTCTAGAAAGTCCAGAAGTTGTTCCTTATTATCTAAGTCCAAAGAGAAACTTTCGACCGTTTCCATGGACATAAACGTAAAAGCATAGCCTACTAAATCATTCCCTGTTCGATATAAACGTTCGACAGCGGCTACTCTGGAGGAATTTATTTTTAACACCTGTTTCGTATATTCCGTTTCAGGTTCTAGCCGATAATGTGTATCGATTCGGTCAAATCGGTTTATATGGCACTTATGCATCGGGTTACTTAGTTTTTCTAATTGAACACTATCAGGTTGTTTGTAAAAGGAATCAATAACAAAGTTGCCCTTGCCTGGCATGTTTCTTACTACTCCATCATCCTGCAAAAGGGCCAGCGCTTGTCTTAATGTTGCCCGACTGACGCCTAGTTTCTTTGCTAAATCTGGTTCTGAAGGAAGCCTTGAGCCTACAGGAAATTCACCTTTCGTAATTTGAAGAAGAAGCTCGTCATATACATATATATATAGTGGTCTTTTCAATTTGTCCGGTACTGTATCCA
The DNA here is from genome assembly GCF_058323225.1 of Neobacillus sp. PVCKKU3. Taxonomy (NCBI): domain Bacteria; kingdom Bacillati; phylum Bacillota; class Bacilli; order Caryophanales; family Bacillaceae; genus Neobacillus; species Neobacillus sp. PVCKKU3. The sequence goes on along the minus strand of NZ_JBLVQN010000055.1, from coordinate 24,674 downwards.
TTCATTCAGATCCTTTATTTTAAAAATGGTAAGAAAGATTGACCGTTATCAGGCATTTCCACATCGAAATTGTCTGCTATCGTCGCACCAATATCCGCAAACGTATCGTTTTCAGGAAGTTTGCCAGAGTCCTTTAATTGCTTCGAATAAGCCAACACGGGGATAAATTCACGTGTATGGTCGGTGCCAGGAAATGTTGGATCATTGCCGTGGTCAGCCGTAATGATTAACAGATCATCTTCCCGGATTGATTCTAATACTTCATCTAAACGTTTGTCAAACGCTTCTAACGCTTTCCCATAGCCTTCCGGGTCACGGCGGTGGCCATATAAGGCATCAAAGTCGACTAAATTTAAAAAACTCATTCCTGTAAAATCCTTCTCGATGACTTCGAGCAATTTGTCCATGCCATCCATATTGTTTTTCGTACGGATGGCTTCTGTAACGCCTTCACCATCAAAGATGTCATTAATTTTTCCGATGGCAATCACATCATAGCCCTCGTCCTGCAGGCTGTTCATGACGGTTTTGCTGAATGGTTTTAAGGCATAGTCATGACGATTGGATGTTCTGGTAAAGTTCCCGGGTTCGCCCACATAGGGTCTCGCGATAATTCGGCCGATCAAATAGGCCGGGTCTTTGGTGATTTCTCGGACCTTTTCACAAATATCATATAATTCTTCTAGTGGGATGATGTCTTCATGAGCTGCAATTTGCAGGACCGGGTCGGCTGATGTATAGATAATCAAATCGCCCGTCTTCGTTTGATTCTCCCCGTATTCGTCAATGATCGCTGTTCCGCTTGCAGGTTTATTCCCGACTACTTTACGGCCGGTCATTTCTTCGATTTGATTAATTAATTTGTCTGGGAAACCGTTTGGATATACATTAAATGGTTGATCAATATTTAACCCCATGATTTCCCAATGGCCTGTCATCGTATCTTTCCCAACGGATTTTTCTTGTAGTTTCGTATAATACGCAAGAGGTTTGTCCGCTTTTGGTACACCTGGGATTTCTTCAATATGAGAAAGACCTAATTTGGCCAGGTTAGGTACATTCAGTCCATTCATATACTCGGCAATGTGCAACAGGGTATGAGAACCGACATCGTTAAATTGATCGGCATCTTTTCCTTCTCCAATACCTACTGAATCCATAACGATCAAGTGTATCCGTTTAAACTTTTTCATGCTGCATTCTTCCTTTGAATCGTAGTATTCTTTTCTGCTTTTCGATCAACTAACAGCCAGAATAAAATGATCGCAAACAACGCAATGGCTGCAATAATCAGGATGATCGAACCATAATTCACAGCTGTTGCATTATCTGACGTAAATTTTAAAAAGCCAAATTGTAAATCTTTCTTATCAATTAAGAAGGATGAGTAGGTGAAACCTGCTGACATCGCGATATTGATGCATAAATTATAGAATCCTAATGCTGTCCCTGATTTTTCCACTGGTACATTTTTAAGGCTTGTATCGATTAACGGTGCATATAACAAGGCAAAGCTGCAAGAAAATAGAATTAGAGAGACAACAAATAGGGCAATAGATGTGTCTACAAAGAAAGTACCCATTAGTATGCTGACCGTAATTAATCCCATTGCTAAATAAACACATTGCTTACTGCTTAAATACTTCCCGATTTTTCCTGATAATGCCCCAACGAGTGCTGCTAACAAACATGCTGGAATGAACATCAGTGAAACAGTATCCAATTTGATATCATATACTGTTGTTAATAGGAACGAAAGTGTATTTAGCGCATAAGCGGCATAGGTAGAATAAATGATAAAGGCCACGATTAATACAAATACAAATTGTTTGTTTTTAAAAAATTCAATGGTAATAAACGCATTTTTCTTTTTACTAATATAGATTAAGAATGTAACGACTGCTGCAAGGAAGAGGATAAAAATACTCCAATTAAAATAGGACATATACAACATGATGGAAGTAGCAACTGCTGCAATTAAAATAAGACCGATAAAGTCTACATTGTTTTTCTTTCGTTCTTCTTTTGGTAGATACTTAAGAATGAATGGCAATAATAATAAGCTTAGTAAAGGAATTAAAAATAGGTTTTGCCATTGCAGATAAGTAGAAACAAATCCGCCTGTTACGATCCCAATAACGGTGGCAAGCTGGAAACTACTCGTACTATATCCCATATATTTTTTTTGTTCTTCTAGACTTGCGTATTTAGCGACAAAAATTAAGTAAAGTGTTTCCGTCGCCCCTAAACCAGCAGCTTGGATGACTCTCGAAACAACGATTAACCAGTAATTCGTGTGGACAATATAACCAAGTAAGGAACCTGCACAAATTAATATAATACCTGCTGCTAATAGATTTCGAACACTAATTGAGTCTGATAAAGAAGAATAAACTACGGCGCCAATCCCGATGACTAATCCAGCAAGTGTTACTTGCCAGCTAACCGTACTTGCTGATACGCCAAAATACTTGACTAAATCTGGAGAAATAATTTTAAAAGAGTTATCGATCACGAGTGAAAAGATCATTAAAGTTAGTATAACCGGTACGATTTTGCTTACGTTTACAATTGGTTTTTTATTAATTGAGCTATTCATTGATGAATATACCTCCGCGTTAATTATGTTGGTTTTTGAGCTAGGATAACGCTTTCTAATTGTTTAAAAAAAATAGTATTTTACTGTTTGCTTGCCGGTTATTCCAAGCACCCATCATATTTGGTGAGGTGAGGGGTGCTTGGCTGTTTTGGTTGTTTATGCTAATTCCAAGGCGATTTCCATCATTTTCGTAAACGCGGTTTGACGTTCTTCAGGAGTAGTTTGTTGTCCTGTAATTAAATGATCACTTACTGTTAAAATACATAATGCGTTTACACGTGCTTGGATGGCATTCCAATATAATGAGACAGACTCCATTTCAACACTCAGGATGCCCATATCCTGCCATTTTTTGATTGCGGTTGGATCGGCACTATAAAATACATCGCTTGATAAGATGTTGCCAATGTGAACTTTCTGGCCTTTTTCGTCTGCTACTTTTTTTGCTTTTTCCAAAAGCTCGAATGAAGCCGTTAATGGAAATTGTCCAGGTAAGTTAAATTGCTGGCCGAAATTGGAATCCGTTGCGGTTCCCATGCCAAAAATAACGTCATACAAATCAATGTTTTCCTGCATGGCACCACAAGTACCAATTCGAATTAAATTTTTAACGCCAAAGACATTGATTAATTCCCAAGAATAGATCCCCATGCTTGGTGCACCCATTCCAGTACCCATAACAGAAATTTTCTTCCCTTTGTATGTGCCTGTATACCCTAACATTCCTCTTACTTCGTTAAAGCACTGGGCATTCTCTAAAAAGGTTTCCGCAATAAACTTCGCTCTTAACGGATCCCCAGGTAACAGAATCGTTTCAGCTATTTCTACTCCATTTGGTTTAATATGAGGTGTTTCTTTAGTCGTAACCATCGTTTGTTTGCTCCTTAGTTGTATGTTTTTTAGACATGTCTATTTTTTAAACAAGTCAAAAATATCATAGTTTACTATTTTGTGCAAGCACTTTCATTGGATTGTCACAAATGATGCATGGGGACGGTTCTCATGGTTCATAAAGGGATGGTGCCTGTCACTCCATGTCGACGGAAAGGAGTTTTTTTGTGAAAATTGAGAAGAAGTGTAACGAAAGTTTGTAGTTTTTTGTCGGAGTTTCAATAATTTAGTTGTTGATGGGCATTTTATTAACGGAGCAAAGATGCTTCTAAATCATTAAACAATAGGAGGAAAAAAATGAAACGAAGAGCTATTGGTTTTTTTTCAATTATTATTTTAACAACAGCAACTTTATTATTAGGATTCTTTAATGTTGGAGCGAAAGAGAATCGTGTGGAAGCAGCGAGAATCAGGGCAGATACTGTGATTAAAAATGGTAATATCCTTACAATGAATGCAAAAAAAGAGGTCATAAAAAATGGAACCATTGTGATAAAGGATAAAAAGATTATTGCCATTGGAGATGAAAAGCTGGCCAATCAATATAAAGCAGGAAAAGTGATCGATGCTGCTGGCGATATTGTGATGCCGGGTATGATCAATACTCATAATCATGTTCCGATGGTTGCGTTTAGAAGTATTGGTGAGGAAGGAGTCGGCAATCGATTATTTGATGTGTTTTTTCCACTTGAAGGAAAGCTTCTTTCAAGGGATCTTATTTACAAAGCGTCCATTCACGGTGCAATTGAAATGGCTATGGGCGGTGTCACGACATATGCTGATATGTACTATCATGAGGATGAAGTAGCTAAGGCAACAGAAAAGATAGGTATCAGAGGAGTTCTCGGGGAAACGGTTATCAGTTTTCCGGTTGTCGATGCACCTGAACCGTACGGCGGGCTAAAGTATGCAGAAAATTTTATCAAACAATATAAGGATCATGAGTTAATTACTCCGTCTGTTGTGGCGCATGCTCCCTATACAGTTAGTCCTGAAATGATTAAGGCCTCTAAAGATTTAGCGAATAAATATCATGTTCCATTTGCAATTCATGCTGCAGAGTTCGCGGATGAAGCAGAGCGAGTGGAAAAGAAATTTGGCCAAAAGTATCCAACTGTCATTCAATACTTGAACTCTTTAGGGATATTAGATAAAAATACCATGCTTGCACATGCGATCCATATCACTGATGAGGACATTGCCATTATTAAAGAAAAAGGAGCTACGATTGCTCACAATCCGATCGCCAATACAAAAGGGGCTACCGGTGTCGCACCAGCGATTAAGATTGATAAAGCCGGGATTAAGATGGGATTAGGTACCGATGGCCCGATGAGCTCTAATACAATGGATGTATTTGGAACAATGGGATATGCAGCAAGAATTCATAAACTTGTAAACAAAGATCAAAGTGTAATGCCGCCAAGTAAGGTAGTAGAACTTGCGACAATAGGCGGGGCAAAAGCACTTGGGCTTGATAAAAAAATAGGATCACTTGAAGTTGGCAAGTATGCAGATATTATTATTGTAGATGTACACGAGCCCAATACATTCCCAACGTATGATCCATATGCAACACTTGCATATTCTGCAGGACCGCAAAATGTACGGGATGTCATCGTGAATGGGAAATTGATTGTGGAAAATAAAAAGCTAAAGACGTATGATTATCAGAAAAATTTAAAGGATATGGAAGGAATCTATAAACAAGTGGCAGAAGTAGAGAAAACTCTCCCATATCATAAACAAACAACTGAATAACGGTAAATTTTCAAGGTGTTTTTGATTGTAGACGGAAGCCCTTAAGGATGTCTTTTCCGCGGCCGCCCCAATTTTTAGCTCGGAAGGAAAAATAGTGGGGAGCATCGCCATTTACCTCCCGAATTATCGCTTGGATGGTTCCATTAGGAGAGCAAAAATGAAGTTGGAGCATGTGGTACTAATTGCTGATTACGGATAATTGAATAGAATTAACATAAATGGATTGCAGACGCGGTCCATTTTTTCTGTAATTCGGGGGGCAGCCCCCGCTCAGATCAGGTGACGGTCATGGTTCGGAGAAGTGAATTGGCGAGCACCAAGTATACACTTTTTAAAACACTTTTAAAAATACTTTTAAAAACCACTTTAAAAAGATTGAAAGTGTTTTCAGTTGGGTGTACAATATCTCATGTAGACAGCAAATACAATATTTTAATAAATAAATGTTCTTATGAAAGGGGCACTTCTCTTGAATATTTCTACTATTGACGAAGCAGTGTTTAAAGATATACCTAAAATTACATATGAAGGTGAAGGCTCAACCAATCCATTATCTTTTAAATACTATAATGCGGAAGAAATGATCGGTGGTAAGCCGATGAAGGACCATCTGCGTTTTGCTATGAGTTATTGGCATACGTTTACATTTAAGGGAATGGATCCATTTGGATTGCCAACAATGGAGAGAGAATGGGATTCGTTGGGTGATCCAATGATTATTGCGAAAAGAAGAGTAGTTGCTGCATTTGAGTTCATGCAGAAATTAGGAATTGAATTCTTCTGTTTCCATGATGTCGATATTGCGCCGGATGGGGAGACACTCGAGGAAACTGAAAGAAACCTGTATGAAATCGTTGATCTTATAGAAGAGAAAATGAAAGAGACGGGGATTAAATTATTGTGGGGAACCACTAATGCATTTAGCCATCAAAGATTTATGCATGGCGCAGCCACCTCTTGTCATGCAAATGTATTTGCTAGAGCTGCCGCTCAAGTGAAAATAGCAATGGATATCACAAAACGCCTTGGCGGTGAAAACTATGTGCTATGGGGAGGAAGAGAAGGATACGAAACGCTCCTAAACACAGATACAAAGTTGGAGCTGGACAATTTTGCTAGATTTTTAAAAATGGTTGTGGATTACAAGTATGAAATCGGATTTACTGGACAACTGTTAATCGAGCCTAAACCAAAGGAACCGACCAAGCATCAATACGACTTTGACACTGCCACTGTCTTAGGATTTTTACGTCATTATGGGCTGGAAAAAGAGTTTAAGTTAAATATTGAAGCAAATCATGCTACTTTGGCAGGACATACTTTTCAACATGAGCTCAATATGGCTAGAATTCATGACGCATTGGGAAGTATTGATGCGAACCAAGGGGATTTATTATTGGGCTGGGATACGGATCAATTCCCTACCAATATTTATGATGCTGCGATGGCGATGTATGAGGTACTGAAACAAGGTGGTATTGCACCAGGTGGATTGAATTTTGATGCGAAGGTTCGACGGGCTTCATTTGAACCAGAAGACTTATTCTTTGCCTACATTGCTGGGATGGATACATTTGCTAAAGGATTAAGAGTTGCTCATAAACTTCTTGAAGACCGTGTTTTGGAAGACGTAATTGAAAAACGTTACGAAAGTTATACGAGCGGCATTGGACAAGACATTATCGACGGAAAAGTAGGATTAAGTGACTTGTACCAATATGCACTGGAGCATGGTGATAGTAAATTATCTTCAGGTAGACAAGAGATGCTTGAGAGTATTGTCAACTCCTATATTTTTCGAACGAAATAGATAGAATTTGGTGGTTTTATGTATATTCAAAATTTAGAAAAACTAAATAATAGAGATAAAATTTTGGCAACACTTTATTCATACCGGCAACTGACAAAATTTGATATTGCCCAAAAGACGAATATTAGTATACCAACTGTTACCTCCAACCTTACAAAATTAATAGAGGAAGGGCTAGTGGAAGAAGCGGGAATTGCAGAGTCTACTGGTGGAAGGAAGCCAAAGATTATCCGCCTAATCCCTAATGCCCTTTATTCCATTGGGGTAGAAATTGCTCCAACTAAGGTGAGTATGGTTCTTATTAATTTATGTTGTCAAATACAAAGTCGCGAAGAGTTTTTGTTGGATGAATTTGATATTACAGCGGATTTCCATCGAATTATCTTGAAATTGACTGATGAAATTAAACAAATGGTTCATGACTTGGATATCCCGCTATCTCGAATTGCTGGTATTGGCCTATCTGTTCCTGGAACTGTCGATCGCGAGCATTTTGTCCTTGAACTAGCACCAAATTTAGGAGTAAAGCAATTCTCGTTAGAATTTCTAAATGAGATGTTTCCATTCCCCATTTATATTGAGAATGAAGCCAATGCTGGAGCTTTTGGCGAATTATTGCTTGGCCGTAAACAAGTGGGGGAACAAACAGTCTATGTGTCTATAACGGAAGGTATTGGGGCCTCGATTATGACTAAGGATGGCTTTTATAGAGGAAATAAGGAGCGTGCCGGCGAGTTTGGACATATGCATATCGGTTACTCTGAAAAATTGTGTAAATGTGGAAGGACAGGCTGCTGGGAGTTGTTTAGTTCAGAGACCGTTCTATTGGATAGGTACAACCAAACAAAACATACAACTGGCGGTACTCTAGATGATATTGCTGCTCAATATAAGGCTGGGGACGAAGATACGAAGGCTGTGGTTAGTGAGTATTTAAATAATCTGGCGCTGGGCTTGCAAAATATTCTCTTGGCGATAGATCCAAAGGAAATCGTTATTGGCGGTAATCTGGCGAAGTATGGGAATTTATTTATTGATGAATTAAGAGATTTAGTATTTGAAAAATCAGTCTTCCATAGTAGCAGTGATGTAGATATCTTATTTTCTACGTTGAATGCAGATTCATCCATATTAGGCGCTGCTGTTACTCCGCTTCAAAAAGTATTCATTACAGATGAGCAATAAGGAGGTGCCGTTTTGGGTTACATTGGGATTGATGTTGGAACGTCTGGAGTAAAGATTGTCTATATCGAAAGTGCAGAGGAAATTAAATATCAGGTAACCAAGGACTACCCCATTTACCATCCCGAACCGGGGTGGTCTGAGCAAAACCCTGATGATTGGTGGAATGCGACCGTTGAAGGACTAAAAGAACTTTTTACGTTTATGTCTCCAGATGCGGTTAAAGGAATTGGCATTAGCGGACAGATGCATGGCTTAGTTGTTCTAAATAAAAATGGGGATGTCATAACCCCAGCTATTTTATGGAATGACCAAAGGACTCATGAAGAATGTTCCTTTTTAAATGAAAAGATAGGAAAAGATTTCCTGTCGACACATACAGGGAATATTGCCCTTACAGGGTTCACAGCACCCAAAATTCTGTGGTTAAAAAAGAATAAACCGAATATTTTTGAGGAAGCTCATTATTTTATGCTGCCAAAGGATTATATCGGATATAAGCTGACAGGCAATATGTTTACGGATGTTTCGGACGCTTCCGGCACGCTGTATTTTAATGTGGAGAACCGGACCTGGTCACAGGAAATGCTTGACATTCTTGGGATTCGAGAAGAGATGCTTCCAAAGGTCTATGAGTCTTTTGAAATAGCAGGAACGGTAAACGAATTTGCTTCTGCTCAAACTGGAATTCCAGTTGGTGTGAAGGTTGTAGCAGGTGCAGGTGATAATGCAGCTGGTGCTGTTGGCAGCGGAATTCTCCAGGAAGGAACATCCCTTATATCGCTTGGCACATCGGGGGTAGTCTTCGCACCCAAAGAAAGCTATTCAGTAGACTGTCATAATAGTCTGCATACCTTTTGTGATGCCAGCGGGAAATGGCATGTGATGGGAGTCATGTTGTCAGCAGCTGCCTCTCTTAAGTGGTGGGTTGAGGATGTGAACAAGAGTGATTATGACACTCTTTTACACGAAGCCGAAAAGACTGCGGCCGGCAGTAACGGACTTTTTTTCCTTCCTTATTTGTCAGGCGAACGGACACCCCATAATGATCCATATGCCAAAGGAACCTTTGTCGGTTTAAGTTCTTCCCATTCGAGAGGGGAGATGACAAGGGCCATATTAGAAGGTGTAGCATTTGCTTTATATGATTCTGTCCAAATTCTTAAAAAGTTGAACATTCCATTTACGCAAGCAAAAGTGATCGGTGGTGGAACCCAAAGCCCGCTTTGGATGCAAATACTGGCTGATGTGCTTCAGGTTCCATTAGTCACGTCTTCCAATACAGGTGGACCAGCATTGGGTGCATCCATTTTAGCTTCTGTTGGAAATGGGACGTATTCATCTTTGCAAGATGCTTGTAGGCAGATGGATATTGAGGGTCTCATTTATGAACCAATGGAGCAAAACGCGATCATTTATTCGAAAATGTTCCCTATTTTTCAAAAAATATATTCTTCTTTGAAAGGTGTATATGAGGAAATTTATTTAGTAGAGGATAGCTTAATACGTTAGGAGCAGCTGATTATGAACACAAACTTTGATGAGGTCGTGGATCGTTTTCATACGAATTCTGCTAAATGGGACGGGATCTCTAACGATTATGGCAGAGATGTAATCGCTTTATCTGTTGCTGATATGGATTTGCGTGCACCACAAGTCCTTGTCGATAAAATGGTGGAAATGGCTCGGCATGGGATTTATGGCTATACAGAACTTTTTCCTCCCTACTATGATGCCGTGGAAGGCTGGTTTCAAAGGAGGTATGACTGGAACATTAATCGGGAATGGATCGTTTTTTGTCCCCGAATTGTGCAAGCGGTATCTTTGATATTGCAGAATTTTATCCAGGAAGGGGATAAGGTTCTCGTCCATACTCCATCCTATGCGCCTATTACAAATGCCGTAACGGTAAACCGAAGGACACTGGTCGAAAGTCCATTAGTATTAAAAAATGGCCGCTATGAAATAGACTTTGAGGACACAGAAGCAAAGATGAGAGGGGGGGTGAAAATCCTCTTATTATGCTCACCGCATAATCCAACCGGCAGGGTTTGGACAAAGGAAGAACTGTGGCGATTAGGGGAGTTGTGTTTAAAATATAACGTTCTTTTGGTTTCGGATGATATTCATGCAGATTTTATCCATGGTGATCGTCAGCATACAATTGTAGCAAGCCTTTCAGATCAACTGGCTCAGCAATCGATTATTTGTACTTCACCCGGAAAAGCGTTTAATCTGGCAAGCCTAGAAATTGCCAATATTATTATTCCTAATGAAACATATCGTGCCAGGTTTAAAGAATCTTTAATCCAGGCGGGGATTCATAATCCAACCTTTTTTGCCGTCCCAGCTTTAGAGATTGCTTACACATGTTGCGATGACTGGCTAAACAGTCTAAAAAGCTATATCGATGATAATCTTTCTTTTACAAAGGAGTTTTTCAAGGGGAATTTTCCAAAAATCAAACTAATTGAACCTGAAGGAACTTATTTAGTATGGATGGACTGCAGGGACTGGAGTCCAAATGAAAACGTTTTAAAACATTGGATATTAGAAGAGGCAAAGGTAAATGTAAGCTTTGGTTCTTCATTTGGAAAGAAATACGAGGGCTTTATCCGTTTGAATCTTGCAACACCTAGAACGCTCTTACATGAAGGATTAAACCGTATTGCACAAGTATACAAAAAGATTGCACAATAAAAATATAAATAAGGGTGAATAAGATGGTGAAATCAAAAGTAATTAAGGAACCAACAATGTTCTTAGCTTTATTACCGATTTTTGCAATGGTTATATTTTTATCCTTCGGTTATATCTTTTTTCAATTGCCTCCAGAGCCATTAATCATTATGTCTGCCATTGTTGCTGGAGCCATTGCTATTTATTTAGGCCACTCGTATCAAGATATTATGGATTCCATTTCTGAAAAAATTGCTAAAACCATGCCAGCCATCCTGATCTTAATTGTTGTCGGTTTTATGATAGGGGCTTGGATGGTTGGCGGAACGATTCCAATGATGATTTACTATGGTCTAAAGATTATTGATCCGCAATTTTTATTAATTACAGCTTTCCTTGTCACTTCCGTCGTATCTCTTTGTACCGGAACCTCTTGGGGTTCTGCTGGTACAATCGGTGTTGCATTTATGGGCGTTGCAGCTGGAATGGATGCCAACTTAGCAGCTGTAGCAGGTGCAGTAGTGGCAGGTGCCTATTTTGGAGATAAGTTATCACCATTATCAGATACCACTAATATTGCATCCATTGCAACGGGTGTAAATCTATATACGCATATAGGACATCTACTTTATACAACAGTTCCTTCTTTTATTGTTGCCGGTATTGTTTATATTGTTGTCGGTTTAAATTCAGGTTCAGCAACTGCAGAAATTCCTGAAAAGGTTTCCACCATTATGAGTACATTGGATCTAGCTTTTAACTGGAATCTTCTTTTAGTTGTTCCAATTCTGATTGTGCTTGTTGGTTCTGTCTGGAAAAAACCTACGATTCCGGTCATGCTGATTTCGTCGATTTTCGCAATGGCCAATGCATTGATTTTTCAAGGATTTACTTTGAATGATGCTGTCTCTTCAGTTGTGGGTGGCTTTAATATTTCGATGATCAAAGCACCAGGATTCGATCCGAACACCGTGATTGCAGATATTCCTAGATTGTTAAACCGCGGTGGTATGAATTCAATGATGGGAACACTATTAATCTGTTTCTCTGCTATTTCCTTCGCCGGGACTTATTCAGTAACGAAATCTCTAGATTTAATCATTAACAAAATGATGAGTAAGGTTAAATCGACAGGCAGTCTTATTGTTACAACCATTATTACGGGACTGACAATGATTGGTGTAACAAGCAATGGTCAAATTTCTATTCTCATGCCAGGTGAAATGTTACGAGATAGTTATATTAAAAGAGGACTCCATCCTAAAAACCTTGGACGTACGGTAGAAGATTCGGCTACGATTATTGAACCTATCTTACCTTGGACTGCGGCAGGGGCTTATATGGCTGGAACATTAGGAGTTGCCACCTTATCCTATTTGCCTTGGGCTGTATTATGTTGGACAGGAATTATTTTTGCTACTATTTGGGGCTTTACGGGCTTTGGAATTGCAAAGTTATCGCCTGAAGAGCATAAACAAATGCTTGCGGAGATTGAAGGTAATCAGGAAAATCTTTCATCTAAAGCTGCGGGATAATCTGAAGAAAAAAGGATTAGTTGATGGGGTAGAAAAATCAGCTAATAAGGAGTAAAGGAAATCTATGAAGGTTGTTAAAGAGGAATTTGGAAGATTGTTAGATCAACCCATTTCCGCTTACACGTTGAAAAACGACAATGGTATTGAAATTACCTGTCTAGATTATGGTTGTATTATTTCTGCTATTAAGGCTCCTGACCGCAATGGTCATATCGAAAATATTGTTCTTGGATTTGATCAATTGGATGACTATCTCAAATGGTCTCCTTATTTTGGAGCCGTTATCGGACGAGTAGCAGGAAGAATAAAAGGAGCTCAGTTTGAGCTAAATTCAAAGACTTATGTATTGAGCAATAACGAGAACAGGAATCATCTTCATGGCGGAGAACGTGGATTTCATAATGTCGTTTGGAAGGCGGAGATGGTTCAAAGTGAGGGGACAGCTGGTGTACAATTTTCGTATTTCAGCCCCGACGCTGAAGAAGGGTATCCAGGTAACTTACATGTAAATGTAAGTTACTTGTTAACTAATCAGAATGAGTTGGTCATTACTTACCATGGAAAGACCGATGAAGATACCCCTCTAAATCTAACCAATCATTCCTACTTTAATTTAAGTGGAGGTATGAGGCGGGATATTCTAGATCATTCGCTTACATTAAATAGTCGTCATTTCCTAGAACTTGATTCTGAATTCATTCCTACTGGACTTATTTTAAATGTTGATCGGACACCTTTTGATTTTCGAAATGGAAGAAAATTGAAGGACGGTGTTCTATCAAGCCATCTACAAAATAAATTGGTTGGATTTGGCTATGATCATCCTTTTATATTAGATGACAATCATCCTATTTATTTGGTGGATCATGAAAGTGGTAGATGCCTAACAGTTACAACTGACCAAGCTGCAGTTGTTCTATATACAGGTAACCAAATCCCGAGTGGTTTTTCCATACAAGGTGTAAAATCTCGAAAATATCTTGGTGTTTGCTTAGAAACGCAAGGATTGCCAGATGCTATCCACCATTCCCATTTTCCAGCTATTGTGCTTAAAAAGGGTGATGAGTATCATGCTAAAACAACCTATACCCTTAGTGTTATAAAATAAAAACCGTTGGAGATGTGATGTATAATGGAAACAATTTTTACAGAAAATGCACCAAAAGCAATTGGTCCGTATTCACAAGGAGTAAAAGTGGGAAGTTTTCTTTTTCTTTCAGGACAAATTCCAATTGACCCAAAAACAGGTAATGTCGTAGAAGATGATATAACTCTTCAAACACAACAAGTGATGAAAAACATCAAAGCTATCTTGGAAAGTGAAGGACTCACACTAAACCATATTGTGAAATCAACCATTTTTATAAAAGATATGAGTCAATTTGCAACGATAAATGAAGAATATGGTAAGGTATTGGGGGACCATCGTCCGGCTCGATCCACAGTCGAAATCAGCCGACTTCCTAAAGATGTATTGATTGAAATTGAGGTAATTGCAAGTACAGAAAAATAAGGTTCTTAAAACTTATTCTGGTTTTCGAAAAAAACATAAAAGGACAAGCACCACTTAAACCCAAATGGTGGCAGTTACAAAGAGAAGTGTACGTAGCACTTCTCTTTTTTATTATTTTAGAAGCATGGGGACGGTTCTTTTGCTTCATTTTGAACTCCTTGTTTGTTAGATTGGAAGGTTCGATGATTTATAGCCCGAAACAGCTTTTAAATCATAAGAACCGTCCCTGTGCCTCTTTCCTTAGTACCAAATGGGGGTCAGACCCCCGCCCATGGCTTTTTCCTTCTATCTTCAGTGGTTGGAATAATTTCTGAAACTTCCCTTTTCAATAATCGTATAACTTTATGTGAGGGCTAAATGATCAATCCTCCACGGGCTGTTTGAACCTAGAAATACTCAACACATATAAATGCTTGAAATTGGGAAGTGGATTTGTTGTCAAAGTAAAAAAGCGAAATAAAAAGGAGGTTTTCATGATTCCAGATTGGGAACTGGCGGAAGAAGCACTCAGGAACATTGAAGTGAAAGGTAATGAAAATAATCAACCTGTTACCATTATTGGGTTTGCTGAGGGTCTGAAATGTATCGGAATCGGAACGGATGCTGCCGTTTTTCATTATCATATGACGCCGAACTATGTATTTAAAGTATATTCCTCTCAAGCATTAAAGAAAAAAGAAGTGGAGAAATATGTCTACGAACATTTAAAGGGGTCCCGTTTTTTCCCACAACTTTATGGGAGCGGAATCAACTACATCGTTTTAAGTTTCGAGGAGGGAGTAACTTTTTATGATTGTCTATTGCAAGGCATTCCAATCACCGAGCAAGCGATTCAGGACGTAGAGGAAGCTCGGGAGTATGTCCGTAGTCAAGGATTGAATCCGAGAGATATTCACCTGAAAAACATCCTTTTGCAAAATGGAAGAGGAAAAGTTCTAGACGTATCGGAATATGTCAAAAAGGGGAACGACCGCCGCTGGGAACATCTTGTATGGGCATATAAAAACTTTTATTCCTTCATTTCTGGCATCCAAGTGCCTTTATGGATTCTGAAAACAATAAAACATTGGTATCTCCGGATTAACTTAGCAAGTTTTGTGTTGGAAAAATTTACTCAGCGAGTAAGCCAGCTTTTATGCAAACAGCGTAAGTAACCCGTGATTGGTTCTATCACAGGCTTTTCACGGTTGCTATAAAAAAACAGAATAAAAGCTAGAGATTATGATTTTTAATGGCTAGTGTTAGGGCTCTCTGCCATTATCAAGTCGTTCTTGTATGCCGCCATCGCAAGTTCATACCTTACCTTTTTGCCCGCTTCCACGTAATCCGCTTCCTTCACAAGACCTGATAATGAATACCGGTGTCCACTGAACTCCACGTTCAGTTCAGTGATTTGGTTGAATTGGAAACTCTCCACAGGAACGCCGTTCTCATCTTTTAAAAGGTATTCACCGTACTTCTCGTTGCATGTTTGTGCCACTTCTTCCATCACTTTAAAGGCATCATCCGGATTTTGCTTATAATCGAGGACAAGACTTTCGTTCACCCGGCGCCTTCCCCGGCTCCCGTTCTGAAGTTCCGTGATGTTGCTATAGGAGACTGTATAGAGGTAACCGTCATACTGGCGGATATTCAAGTGGCGCATGCTGATTCCCTCGATTTCACCTTGATGGTTTCCGTTAATGATAACATAATCCCCGAGCTGGATTTGGCGCTCAAACAAATATGTCAGCCCCATAATGTAATCGCGGATGATATGCTGAAAGATCAATGCCAAGGCACCTGCCACCACGACCGAACCGGTGACAAGCCTTTCCAGTTTGAAGAAATGGCTAAGGACATAAATAAAGAAAAATACCAGTCCCAATACCTTTGTCACCTGGTTGGCGAAATGCATCAATGTCTCTTCCCGCTTTTCATCCAACAAGCTTGTTTTGTCAAAGAAAAGTCTGATGGATTTGCGGATCAAATAAACCGTAAATATAATCAGCAGTGCCACCGTTAAAACTTTTATGGGCAACTGCTGGAATAGTCCCAAGAAAGACATCCTATCTACCCCCATTTTTTTACACTATACCATAGGAATGCGGTTAAAGAGAAAAAATTCGGGTGCCACTGTTTCCGCCCGAATTTTGTCTAAGATGGATAGAATTTTATATGTCAGCAATGCAATAATTGATGCAAAAGAACCGTCCCCGTGCATCATTCCGTGCATCATTTTTGATGCATGAGAACCGTCCCCATGCATCATCCCCATGCATCACCCGACTTCTTCCACGTGTTCGAGCTGCTCGATGATTTCTATGAATGGTTCGACGAATTGGGGGTCGAATTGCTTTCCGGAGCAGGCTCTTAGTTCGGCGATGCCTTCTTTAAATGTTTTTGTTTTTTGATAGGGCCGTTCGGTTGTCATGGCGTCGAAGGAGTCAATGATGCATAAAATCCTCGCTAATTTCGGGATCGATACCCCTTTTAGGCCATAAGGATAGCCATTCCCATCATATCGTTCGTGATGGAGTTCGACTAACGGAATTAGATCTTCCAGCTTTTTATTGGTCGAGATAATTTCTTTGCCCCAGGTCACATGCTTTTTCATCATTTCCCATTCATGAGGTTCAAGCTTTCCTTTTTTATTTAAAATATCCCGTGGAATTTCGAGCTTGCCAATATCATGAATGAGAGCGCCAAGGATCAGATTCTTACGCTCACTATCCGATAAGTTTAACTTGCGGGAAAAATCAACCGCATACTGGTACACCCGTTTGCTGTGACGATAGGTGTAGACATCCTTCGAAAGGAAAATTTTCAGCTGTTGCTCCGCTTCTTCGAGCTCCTTTTCGATCGACAGGGAGTGCTGGACCGTATATTCGGAGTTCTCATTAAAGAGCTGGACGAGATTTTTCCCTTGGTCCTTCGCGGAATACATGGCCTGGTCTGCGTGATTTAGCAGCTCAGAAATGCTATATGTTTCCTTCGAACAGGCAGCAATTCCGGCTGAGAAGGATAGGCAGCCATAGGCCAGTTTTTCAACCCCTTTAAAATGGGTATCATTAGTTTTCTTTCTAAGTTCATTGATAAAAGAATGGGCCTGATGAAGACTTGTCCTCGGCATGAGAATGGCGAATTCTTCTCCGCCATAGCGGGCAACCGTATAGCTGTTCAATTTTGCTTCTTTTTCTAAAAGAGCACCGAACTCCTTCAGAAGCTGGTCTCCTTGGATGTGCCCGTGAATATCGTTATATTTTTTAAAATCATCAAGGTCAAGCAGGGCGACACTTAAAGGCTGCTCCAAGTCCTTGGCAATCGAGACTTCTTTTTCCAATAGTTCTTTAAAATATCCGTGATTATTTAGACCTGTTAAGTAATCTCTGTTAGCTTTTTCAGAGATTTTTTTAAATAATTCAAAATGCTGTTGAAATGCCAACGATAGTAAAAAGGAAATACAAGTAAAAAGGAAAAGGCCAAAAATGGTGTGTGAATTCATTAAAATAGCCAACACGATTGAGAACATCAACGTACTAAAATAGGGGGCAATTGCCTCTTTGATCATTTCTGTTAACACATTACTTAAACTTTCAGTTGCACCCAATATAAAGTAAATTCCAAGTAAAACGACATTTACTGCAAAATAGACACCTAAAGATGCAATATAAGGAGCTAAATTATTTGTTTGAATCGTACCAATTGTTCCATCCATAAAAATAAATACATAATAAGCAGCTGTAATCATTAAGGTGTAAATAGAAAAATTATAGGCATGCTTCCACCAAATCATTTTTCGGTGGGAGATTGTAAAAATAATCGAATAGATCATTAAAACAGTTAGTGTTAAATTTAGCCCAAAGAGAAAAAGGGATGCTAAAAAAATGGAAGAATCCATCGAAAGGGCATTGCCCTTTGGCGGAAGGAGAATACTATAATGATTAAGCAATAGAATGGAACCAATCAATGCATAAATGGTCGTCCATTCCTTACTACTGTAGTGTCCATAGTCACCAATTGAGAAAAATACGATTATACCTACTAGTGAAATAAAGAAAAGATATTTATTAGCCGGAATTTTAAAGAATTGCATATTTTTCACTTCTCATATATAAATTTTTAAAGAGAAGTTATAAAAATAACTTCTCCTTATAACTCTACTTATTCCCCTAATTTGAATCCTGAAGTTAACGCAATAATAGCAGAAGCAATAATGATTGCATTATAAAGTAAACCAGTGATCTTAAGACCTTGAGCTTTTTTCATCGTGTTTCACCCCCTTTCAATGAAAGGGAGGTATCTTCATTATTTTTTTTATTTGGCTGGAGCATTAAATATTGGATAAACAGAAACGCGCCAATATTCATCACCACATCGCCGATACTAATGACCTGTGTCCGTGGATATGGGGGAGCTAATGGGATGATATCGCCTAAAAACCCAAGTATCGTAGAGTCGGTTAATAGAACATGTTTACCGTATAACCCGTCCTTAAGGGCCTGGATATACATGGGATCGAGCACAGTTGCTGCTTCTTCCGATACCGGCATTCTTCCCCCGTTTACCACCATCACCAAAAAGTTCAAAAACACACCAATAAAAATAATCATAAACCCTTTGTGGTGTCTGTTTAAGTATAAAAATAGCAAACCAATGATATATACTATCATATAAATAGATTCACTGGCTTTTCCGAGCATCTTGATATCATTCTGATAGACAAAGGTGAAAATTTGAACAATTAACAATAAAGGAAAAACCCAGCCCCACTTCAGCTTTAACTGGGCCAGCCCCCTCAGATTCCCTTTCCGGATAAACCCAACAACCAAAGCCAACAAAATCCCATCATACACCATCTCTACTTGCCCACCTATATTCAATTTTTTATATCAATCAATTACAGAATCTATGAAATTGAGGTAATATTTTCAATTATTATAGTAAAATATTCACCCGGCAAATTACAACAATTTTTTATAAATTTCAACAATAAATGTGACAAGTGATGCATGGGTGTGAGGCATGGGGACGGTTCTTTTGCCTCATTTCCCTATTTTTTGATGCAAGAGAACCGTCCCTGTGCATCATTTCGAGCATCGTTTACAAAAGATACATACTGGATTAACATTCTTTTAATATTCCTGTCTTAAAATAGTGATTATTCATGTTAAGAGTAGGTGCGGAGTATGTACAGTCATGTAAAGAGGGATTCATTTCCGACATTTAGGAATAGTATTTTTTATTCTTATTTAAAGCATTTAAATAATAGACGAAAGAAAGAGGTTTTGCATTTAAGAAGGTTGAAGGAATTACAAGAAATCCTGAAAAACCAAGCATTACATACATTCTTTCAGCCAATTCTGTGTTTGGGGACAGGTGATACGGTAGGGTATGAAGCGTTAAATCGTCCTGTCCAATCGAAGTTATTCCCGAATACAGAGATGTTTTATGAATTTGTTGGGACATCGAATCAAGTGTTCTTATTTGAATGTTTTTGCAGGAATATGTCACTTAAACGTTTTATTGACAGGATGAATGGTGGAATTGGGCCTCATCGTACTCCGTTGCTCTTTATTAATATTCACCCTCATGTTTTATTAGATTCTAATTATCATAGTGGAGAAACCATTCAACTTTTGTCCGAGCTTGGGATTGATCCTAAACAGGTCGTTTTTGAATTGACGGAGAAAAGCGCCGTTACAGATTTTACGCTTTTTGAAAAAGTCCTTTCTAATTATCGCTCACAAGGGTTTCGAATCGCCATTGATGATGTTGGATCGGGCTACAATAGTTTAAAAACACTGGTTTATTTAAAGCCTGAATTTATTAAGCTTGATCGATCACTCATTCAACATATTGATCAAAATAGGGAACAGCAGCAATTGGTTAAATTAATCATCGAATATGCCAAACAATCATCTACAGAAATTATTGCAGAAGGTATAGAAAGAATAGAAGAATTTGCTTTCATACATGAGCAGGGAGTACATTACGGCCAAGGATATGCTCTAGGTAAACCAAATGAGGAACTAAGGCCGGGGCGAATTCCACAGGGGTTACCTTATTCATGAGAAAGCAATAAACTGAAGGTGAAACTATGGTTGCTTATATTGGTGATATTGCAGAAACGATACCGTGTATATCCCGGAATGTGATAAACAAAGTGGTAGATAATATTTTTAAAAAGAATACTAGAATACAGGGAATCGTTGTTGTAAATGATGAAATACCTGTTTCCCTTATTACCAGAACTCATTTTTATCAAACAATCGGGACTTTATATGGCTATAATGTCTTTATGGAAAGGTCCGTTACCCTAATATCCAATAAGGAACCGCTTACTGTTGATTATTATGAATCGATAACGGAAGTAAGTAAATTAGCAATGGAAAGGAAGGATGAGGAGAGGTACGACTATGTGATTGTCACAAAAGAGAATAAGTATCATGGCATCGTCAGTATTGAAAGTTTACTACTTAAGTTAGTTCAAGAACAGGTGGAATTGGCGAGCTATTTAAATCCACTGACTGGTTTGCCTGGCAATCATATTATAGAAATTAAAATAAAAGAAATCATCCAGCAGGAAGATTATAGTATCTTATACTTTGATTTAGATAATTTCAAAGCTTATAACGATACATACGGTTTTAAAAAGGGTGATAACCTTCTTCAAGCGACAGCGGAGCTGCTTAAAAATACATTTGTTAACGAAGATCACTTCTTAGGACATATTGGCGGAGACGATTTCATTGCCATTCTAAGTCATTATGATTTTTTATCCATCTGCAATAAGATTATAGGAGAATTTGACCAGTTGGTTAAACAATTTTACTCCACCAACCACCTGTCACAACAATACGTCATCAGCGAGAACCGGCAAGGCGTCAAAGAAAAAATAGCGTTGGTGTCATTGTCCATTGCCATTGTAACCAATCAAAACCGATCCTTCGAAACCGTAGAAGAACTAGGTGAATACGCCGCAGTAGTCAAAAAACGGTGCAAAAAAATCACTGGCAGCTGTTACATAAAGTGATGCATGGGGACGGTTCTTTTGCATCATTTTCCTCTTTTTTGATGCATGAGAACCGTCCCCATGCATCATCCCGTCCCCGTGCATCAAAAAAAGCCTGCTTTTTGACAAAGCTGGCTTTTATGATAAGGGGCGTCACTTTACAACATGTTTATCGCTGTCAAAAACAGGTTCGCTGGTATTGTGCAAATACCAAAGTGTCTTTAGTTTGATGGCCTTTTCCGCAAACATCGCAGTCAATTCTTCCATAAAAACGCCGCGCGTGGGGTCACAGGAAGGGCTGCTTTGGATGCCGAGAATTCCTGCAATCTCATAGCCGTTTTTTAAGTAATCCTCGGCTTGAAACAAAACAGACTTCAGGATTTCACGGCAATGCTTTCGGTATTCCGGCGTATTGTATTGCTCATACGTCATTGGCGGGCGGTCCAGTCCTAGAAAAGTGAATTCCGGACAGGGAAGCTGAAGCAATCCATAGCCTTGTTTCATTGCCCATTCGACAGCTGAAATAATCGCTCCCGCTGCTCGGGCCTCATCCGGAATGACGGTATTCTGGTTTAAGATACAATGGGAAACAATGAGAATCTGTTTACTACGCTGCATTTCGGTTCTCCTTCTTTACCAGTTTTGCAAAATACGGCAGCCTGGTGACCATGAACATAACGAGCAGGCAAGTAATGATTTTATCGACAAAGTTCCCGCTTATTCTGGAAATAAACGTGGAAGCAAACACACTATCACCGGCAGCCCGGAGCCAGAGCACCACTACATCCATCCCGCTGCCATTCAAACCGCCGAAAACGGCAACGGCAATGGGCGTGCCGATTAATGGGGCCACGACCGATAAAATCAGTCCTGTTATGAGTGCGACATACCATTTGGTGAAATCAAACCTTTTCGCAATATATCCTACCACTAATGCGATCGCTACATTCACAAGGCCGAAGAAAATAGCGGAACCACCAGTTGTCACGCCAAGCACTACATTTGTTAAAGCGCCCGCCAACGCTCCCCACCAAGGCCCGAATAAAACAGCAATTAACACGGTGCCAATCGTATCTAAGAACAAAAGTGGAATTTTTAAAGATGAGACGACGGTGCCTAAAATCACATTTAAGGCAATTCCCATCGCCGAATAGGTTAAAATCATCGTTTTGCTGGTTTTCATGGTTTCCACTCCCTTTAAAAACTATTTAAATAATAAATTGGCAAACTCTTTGATTAACGGCCGATTTTCAGCTTCTTTAAGGGTAGTAAAATAAAAGCTGCGCTGAATTGGATCGATATTTTCGACCATTTGGACGCGGCCAGCCTTTACTGCGGGAAGGGCAGCCAGTTTTGAAATAAAGCTGATGCCAAGCCCGGCTTCGACAGCGGCAATCACCCCCTCTGTGCTTCCAATGGATAATCCAATTTTTAAATCAGTTAATTCTAAACCATGCCCAGCGAGAAATTCTTCCATTCTCTTTCTGGTGCCCGAACCGCTTTCTCTGACGACAAATTCATAGTGGTGCAGCTGGCTAAAATCCGCCTCCGCCGTATGAATGAGCGGGTGATGATTCGGCGTGATTAACACAAGCGAATCATTTGTAAGCTGGCGGGAGCTTAGTTTGGGGGAAGTAGGTTTCAGCCCTACGATGGCGATATCCGATTGCTGGTCGAGCAGCTTCTTAAGCGTGTCTTCGGAATCATTGATATCGATGGATACCTCGACGTTTGGAAAATGATCGAGAAAAGCTTTTACCAAACCGGGAACTAGGTATGTACCTGGAATCGTGCTGGCGCCGATGGTCAGGTTTCCGGTTAGGGTCTCTTGAAGTCCATGCAGATCATCCTCAAGTCTCTGCCATCTTCGTCGCAATTCTTTCGCTGCCTGGTAAACCAGGGCCCCTGCAGCCGTTGGCTGAATCCCCGCTATCCCCCTGTCAAGCAGGGGGAGTCCGAGCTGATCTTCCAGACTCTTAATCTTAAGGCTAATCGCTGGCTGGGAACTATTTAGAGCAGCTGCCGCCTCGGAAAAGCTCCCTTTCTCTACAACTAAAACAAAAGCATCAAGTTTATTTAAATTCATATGCTCGCTCCATCCGTATTAGCATTTTTTATATTTGATATTTAAAAATTTTATAGGGTGATGCATGGGGACGGTTCTCGTGCATCATTTATTGGAAAGCTGGGATTGAATACACTCTGGTTATTTGGGGGAAATTTGATTTTGCCTACGAGGGGAAGGCTGTTAATTACCCTTAATTGACAGAGTGCAAGGCTTTTATTCTGCCTTCATATTCACTAACATAATGAATGGTTGCTGTGGTCACGACTAGAATTTTGTCGAAGATTGATAGAGTATTTTATGTTTAGAAAATGCTAGAATAGAGTTGCAACTGAATATTGTGAGGGTGTCCAGGTTGTTGATCTTCCTTTTCTCTATTATGGAAAGGAGTGATGCCCCTGGAAACTTTTCTTGAAATTCTACGAGAAGTTTTGAAAGGAATTTTGCGTGAAACGAGCGCTTGTTTTTTTGGAAAAAACGTCCTAGAAGACGAAAAAACCACCCCGCGCCGTAGCAAGCATAAGGGTGGTTCGCGAAAATAAATCCACATTAACAACCACCACCCTGACGGTAGCAGTTGCAAAGAGAGAAGTGTTCCAGCACTTCTCTTTTTCTATTATATATCCATTATATACAAAATTATTCCAAATTAAAAGGGGGTGATGCATGGGGACGGTTCTCGTGCATCATTCGTACGTTTGGTTCTTTCATTTTTACTGCCCGATTGGTGTTTTTCCAAACTGATTTTAGATCATTCACCATTAAAAAAGCCTCCATCCCTGTACTCTAATCACAAACTATTACTAGCTCATTCGCAAGGTTTTTCACTACTAAATTCTCAAGATAAATTACATATGGTTTGACGACTGGAATATGTTTAATAGAGCAATTTGGGTAGCCAATCGGGGCTCTAGGTGACCGAAATCGAGGAACAGTAGTATTTTGGGTAGCCAATCGAGGCTCTTGGTGACCGAAATCAGGGAACAAGAGCAATTTGGGTAGCCAATCGGGGCTCTAGGTGACCGAAATCGAGGAACAGGAGTATTTTGGGTAGCCAATCGAGGCTCTTGGTGACCGAAATCAGGGAACAAGAGCAATTTGGGTAGCCAATCGAGGCTCTTGGCGACTGAAATCAGGGAACAGGAGCAATTTGGGTAGCCAACCGAGGCACTTGGCGACTGAAATCGAGAAATAAGAGCAATTTGGGTAGCCAATAAAGAAGGCTTTTTGTTTACAGGAACAAATTGGCCCTCTATCTGAAATCAAGCCATTGTGATTATTAATTCAGCAGCGGAAGTCAATTAGAAGAAACATTGCATGCAGTAGATACAGCATCTATGTATGCCTTAACAGGTTCGATCTTTGCTAAAGATCGCGGGGCCATTCTTCACTTAGAACGCCGTCTATCCGGTGCAGCTGGAAACTTCTATATCAATGACAAACCTACAGGTGCGATGATCAATCAACAGCCATTTGGCGGTTCACGTGGTTCTGGTACAAATGACAAAGCAGGTTCTGTCTTTAACATGATTCGTTGGACCAGTCCTCGTGTCATCAAAGAAAACTTTGCGCCAACTGCAGATATTGCTTATCCATTTATGGATGCGGAATAATTTAATATGTAAAAAAGAAGGTTGAACTGATT